>NZ_VPDG01000010.1:0-105346 GCF_013417805.1 Acinetobacter sp. YH12226
TCGCTCGTCCAGGTAACAGATCCTTAATCTGCTCCCACTGATCATCTCTTAATGCATAGCGTTTAGTCATGAAAAAATAATGAGGACAGGTTAGATTTTCTCAAGCTAATTGATGACAGGCTCTAGATTTTTAGTTTATTTTTAACCGGAAATTCTTTAGATGAGCTATTCATTCAGCCATAAGAAAATCATAATGAACCTTCAAGATGCAGAAAAATTTTTACAAGAACAGCAGAACATCTTAGAGAACCAACGTCAGCAAAAAACTAGACGAGTGCAACAAGCCTTTTTTATGATTCACGTACTGTTTGTAGCCTTAAATGCTATTCTCTTGATCCTAAATTATCAAAAGACGGGAGAGTGGAACTTGCTGTACCTCGGGCTGAGTTTCATGTCTCTAATATTGATTTTAAGGTATTTAAAGACAGGTTTTGTTTATCAACGGAAATGAAATAACGTTAAAATGAATTTTAGATCATAAAAATCAAAAGCCTAATAATTAACAAAGCATGAAAAAAGTTCTTAAAAATCCCATTCTATTGTCATTACAATGTAATTTTGCTTTTGCTGGATAAATAGCTTACACTGGTTGCACTTCAAGCAAGTACTGTTCTTGCTTCTATTATTATTTTAAGCTGATTGTGATGTACTTTTTAGTTCAAGTATTTGAACTCAAATAAGATCTACTAACCATAGAACTATTATGTAAACTAGGTTGTTATTAATCTCTCTCCATATAGTCACAAAAAGCTCATATCGTGTGAGTAAATATTTTGATCAAAATCAATGAATGGCATATTGCCACTGCCGCTGATGGCAATGAAATTAACGTGAAACTGGTTCCATTAAAGCGCAAGCAAAATACAATGGACGGTTTTATCTGGGTTGAGGTCGGTAAAATGATTCAATTGCCAACGGGTGAGGAATTTCAGTTCAATCTCGATGGTAAAAGTTTCTATACTGGGGTAAACCAGCTTTATCGTCTGTGTTAAGCAGATCAATATCGTAAAAAGTGGCTGATTAATATCGCCACTTTTTTAGTTTCAGGGTATCAAAACTTTGATCTTCCTGAATTTCCAGAATCTCTGCACTGTCTTCTTTCCAGTCGCCTAGTACAATTCTTCTTTTCTGGGCTAAATGATGAATGGCTGCGCGATGCGTATGACCATGGATCAGTACATCTACATCCTGTAATGCCAGCTCAACTGCATGTGGGTTGACGTCCATCACTTCATAGCTTTTAAACTGTTGTGCCTGATGGCTTTGTTGACGAAAGCGGTTGGCTAGTCTGGTTCGAAATGAGAGAGGGGTTTTTCTTAAGAAGCCAAGTAGCCAGGGATGACGAATAATCTTTTTAAAACGCTGATAGGAGACGTCATCGGTACATAGCGCATCGCCATGTTCCAGGCGAAAATGTATTCCAGCAATGATTAACTGGTCAATCTCAGGAAGAAGCTGCCCGCCAAATCGAGCTAAAAATTTATTTCCCAAGACAAAATCCCGGTTGCCCGCTTGAAAATAGACCTGATTCCCAGCCTGAGTAAACTGTTTTAATGTAGTGACAATATCGTCCAGCCACGGAGCTGTATAGTCATCACCAATCCAGGCATTGAACCAGTCACCCAGAATATACAATTGGGTATTTTGATCTAGATATTCAGTTAATAAATCTAAAAACCCCCGAACAAGTCGAGGGTGATCAGGTGACAAATGTAAATCTGAGATAAACAGATAGGTCACGAATCTTTTCCTTTTATTCCTCTCTAGATCCCTCATTCATATGAGGGATTTTCCATTACACCGTTTTAAAGCATCGCTTTAAAACTCATAAAGAACGGAGAGGACGTTTTTTATTCAGAAATGATTTTTGCAGATTCGATTACTACGTTTTCTAGAGGAACGTCAGCGTGGTAGCCACGGTTGCCAGTACGTACGTTTTTGATTTCGTTCACAACGTTCATACCTTCAACCACTTTACCAAATACGGCATAACCCCAACCTTGAGCAGTTTTGCCAGAGTGGTTAAGGAATGAGTTGTTTTTCACGTTAATGAAGAATTGAGCAGAAGCAGAGTGCGGTGCTTGAGTACGCGCCATTGCAATCGTACCTTCGTCATTGGTCAAGCCGTTGTCTGCTTCGTTTTCGATCGCATCACGTGTTGCTTTTTCCTTGAAGTTTTCATCCATGCCGCCGCCTTGGATCATGAAACCATCAATAACACGGTGGAAAATTACGCCGTCATAAAAACCGTCACGTACGTATTCTAAAAAGTTAGCTACGGTTTTAGGTGCTTTTTCAGCATTGAGTTCTAGAACAATACGACCTTTATTGGTGTTTAATTCGACTTGAGGAAAACTCATTGTGTAATCTCCTGATCATGGACGAGTGCCATGGTTTTTTCTGAATGAGTGAAGCATAAGCAAACTACATTCGACAAGGCAAGTAAAAACATTATTTTCTTTGTTAAAAGCATAAAAATAATACCTTATTTATACGTTGATTTATCAAGGCATTTCAATTGCTGCCAGACAGGGCGTTATATTTCGGGTTAGGTACAAATTGAATCATTTTCCAGTTTCGTAAAGTGTTGATATTTTAGTTTTGGGCAGCTTGCTGTATTTTCACTTTTTAAAATGAGTGAATTGAAATCAAATACCGTAGTTAGCGGTTGAGAGATTAAGCACCTATAGTTAAACTAAGGAACTTTGATAATGAATATACGTACAACTTGTACGATGAAATATTCGTTAATCCCTTTTTAACTTTAGAAGTGAATGATTGATCATGAAGCCAAATGATGTTGTGACATCTCTGCCCGAGAACCCGACCCAGAAGAACAATGCAGTCGATTCAGTGCAGCAGCAAGAACAACAACCAGGCTTGGACTTTGTACGTCAGGTCATTACTGATGATTTAGCCGCTGGTCGTACTCAACAGGTGGTGACGCGTTTTCCGCCTGAGCCGAATGGCTATTTACATATTGGCCATGTGAAAGCAATTTGCTTGAACTTCGGTATTGCTGAAGAATTTAAAGGTGTGTGTAACCTGCGTTTTGACGATACCAACCCGGATGCCGAAGAGCAGGAATATGTGGATGGTATTGCCAATGACGTGAAATGGCTGGGTTTCCAATGGGAAGGCGAGCCGCGTTATGCATCAAGCTATTTCGATCAACTTTATACCTGGGCAGTTCAGCTGATTGAGCAGGGCGATGCCTATGTGGATTTGCAAAGCCCTGAAGAGATCCGTTTAAACCGTGGTAATTTCGTTGAGCCAGGTAAAAACTCGCCACAACGCGATGCAACGGTTGCAGAAAACCTGGAACGTTTTGAGAAAATGCGCAGCGGTGAATATGCAGAAGGTCAGGCCGTTTTACGTGCCAAGATCGATATGACGTCACCGAACGTGCATATGCGTGATCCGATCCTGTATCGTATCCTGCATTCTGAGCACCATCAGACTGGCGATAAATGGAAAATTTATCCAATGTATGACTATGCGCATCCACTTTCTGATGCGATTGAAGGCATTACGCATTCACTGTGTACTTTGGAATTCCAGGATCACCGTCCGTTCTATGACTGGGTGGTGGCAAAAGTTAAATCACCATCCGTGCCACGTCAGTATGAATCGAGCCGTTTGAATGTGGACTATACCATCACCTCAAAACGCAAATTGCGTAAGCTGGTTGAAGGTGGTCATGTAAATGGTTGGGATGATCCACGTATGCCAACTGTAGTGGGTATGCGTCGTCGTGGTTTCACACCTGAAGGTCTACGTGATTTCTGTCAACGTGTCGGTGTGTCGAAGGTTGATGGCAGTATCGTCGATGTAGCCATGCTGGAATACTGTATTCGCCAGTCTCTGGAAAATACCGCAGCTCGTGGTATGGCGGTGTTAAATCCATTAAAAGTGACTTTAACCAACTTGCCAGCCGATATGGACCTGACCCATTCACGTCATCCGAATGTCGATATGGGCGAGCGCGTTATTCCATTGACGACTGAGCTGTATATTGACCGTAAAGACTTTGAAGAAGAGCCACCAAAAGGCTTTAAACGTTTGATTCCAGGTGGTGAAGTCCGTTTACGTCATGCCTATGTCATCAAATGTGACGAAGTCATTAAAGATGAAAATGGCGAAGTAGTTGAGCTGAAATGTTCGATTGATCCTGAAACTTTGGGTAAAAATCCTGAAGGTCGTAAGGTGAAAGGTGTGATTCACTGGGTATCTGCGACAAAAGGCGTTCCTGCGGAAGTGCGTATTTACGACCGTCTGTTCACCGAATCTGATCCAGAAGTGGGTGATGACTTCCTGGCAAACCTGAACCCTGAATCATTAAAGGTAGTTCAGGCCGTGATTGAGCCTGCTTTGGCACAAGCACAACCGGAAGACCGGTTCCAGTTTGAGCGTGAAGGCTATTTTGTGGCAGATCAATACGATCATTCAAGCGAAAAACCGGTATTCAACCGTATCCTTGATCTTAAGGACAGCTTTAAACCTGGCAAATAAGCTGGTTTAAGTCAGAATGTAAAAAGCCCAACTCTGGTTGGGCTTTTTCAATACAGCAGGGAAAATTGCATGATTGTGCGTGATAAGAATAATAGTTTGGGTTTACTGTTTGCCTGGCAGGGAACAATTCTGCCCAAGGTGCTGCCCGCATTGGTTTTGGTGGTCTTTATTTCCGCTTTACTGATGTATTTGAGTCAGGCACATTTCGTGAGCCTTCCTGCCGTCCCGGCAATTGGCTTTACCATCTTTGGTGTGATTCTCTCGATCTTTCTGAGTTTTAGAAATACGGCCTGCTATGATCGCTGGTGGGAAGGGCGCAAGCTATGGGGCGCGCTGATTGCCACTACGCGCCATTTATGCCGGGATAGCCATGTGCTGGATGAGCAAACCCGTGAAATCTTATTGTACCGCATGATGCTGTTCACCCATCTATTACGGGATCGGCTGAGACAGCAAACGCCCAGTATTCAGGCTTATCAAGCCACTACCAGTTTTGAACCTAAGTCATTTGAGCAATTGTCCATGCAAATCAATCCTTCACAATGGGTGCTGGAACAGATGCAAAAAGAGCTGGTGCAGCAATATAAACAGAGCAAGATCAGCGATATTATTTATAACAACCTGAATCAGCATACTGTGGCTTTGGGAGATATTCAGGCCGGTTGCGACCGGATTTTGTCAACGCCATTACCATTTTCTTATTCGGTGCTGTTGCATCGCGCGGTTTATTCTTTTTGCTTTATCTTACCTTTCAGTTTGCAGGCGAATTTAGGCCTGTGGACGCCGATACTGGTCGGATTGATTGCTTATATGCTGCTCGGGCTGGATGAGCTCAGTGCGGAGCTGGAAGAACCTTTTGGCCTGCAGGACAACGATCTGCCGCTAGATTCAATTGTACGACTAGTAGAGCGGGAAACCCTAAGCTCTTTAGGTAAAGCACTACCTGAGGCGATTCAAGCCAGAAAAGGCTATTTAACCTGATTCCTTATCGATATCATCAAAATGTAAACACGAACTTAAAATTTCTTGCTAATAAAAAATCATCGGCAGGCTGAGCTTTAAATTAACGATGTTTAAGATTGGTCAGGTCTGACACTTTAGTTTTAGCCTGATCTTGCAATTCACGGTATTGTTGCAAACGCAGATTGGCTTTATCTCTGAGCTTCTTCTTGATGTACAGCGCCAATGCGAAACTGGTGGTGGTCAGGGTCAGGAACATGCTGTTCATAAAACTCATCATCGAGCTGATATAACCAATCGTGGTCAGACGATTCATCATATAAATCACTTGCGGGCTGCTTTCTACGCCGGTAATGGCCCAGGTACACAAATGTTCGCAATTATTAATAATCAGATGATAGTTATTTTCATGCATTCTGGACCGCATGCGGCGCACCACTTTACGACCTTTATATTTTGCCGAGTCATAATGCTGCATATGAATCGGTTTGCCATGACTGAATTTTTCAATCGAGGTGATTTCAATGGGGCGTTTCTTGAATAAATGCGCAAAGCCGGAATAATGAATGACACGACCACGTCCGGCGTAAATCCCATGATGGGTATAACCGAAATGTTTAACCATAAGGTGTGCGCCTATGGGAAACCGTTTAGTCTGTTGCATATCAGAATTAAGCCATTTAAAAAGCATTGTCGTTTAATAGGAAGTGTACTGTGTTTTGCTAAATTAATCGATGCCTTGCCTGAGTTTCAGATCAGAATTGAAGAGTTATTAAGCCAAATTTAAAGGGATTTAAAGAAAGCAGAATTTAGAACATATTCTTCTGGTAAAGGTTTTAAATAGCCTAAGCAAGCCTTAACATTTCTTCAAATCAAAGGGGATCAAATAAGTTGTTTAGAGTTTTCCTGCCTGATCTCTGAAGTTTTAAAGTTGGAGTTAATAAACTATGCTGAAATAGAGAAGACCAAACCCTTCAACTATAAACTTTCAAGCATAAAAAAAGCACCTGACTACGCAAGTGCTTTCTTTATACGGCTGTAACCTTGGCCGATTACTGCAATGGCAAGTGCTGAAGTTCATTCAGTTCTTTACGGCTATAGCCGCGAGATACCAGAACCTTTTTAATTCCGATGATGATTTCTTCATCAGTGGCTTTAGAAAGTGCTTCAAGAAGCTGTTCATTTGTCTTGCAAGAGCAATCATTTTCAACACAAGCAATTTGATTCTTGTGTTCATTGTGTTGTTCATGAGAAAACAACTTTTGCCAAAAACTCATAGAGCCTTCATACAACAACCTAACATAGAGTGAAATATAGCCAATTAAATAAATAAAGCAATAGGACCTATGTGATAAAAGCAGCAGTTGGTCTTGAAAATTTCCGATGGAAGCCTAAAGGTCTAACGATATTTCTTGCTGTACAAGTCAATATTTATTATTAAATACATGATTTTTAATATAAAAAATGGAGATTTAAAAAGCTCCATTTTTGTAACAATATAATAAATTGAAACAAATTCTTTATACTTTTTCCAACAATACACCCGTTTCAACATGGTGTGTATACGGGAACTGGTCAAACATGGCGAACTTGCTAATTTTATGCGTTTGAGACAACTGTTTCAGATTGTCATATAAAGTATCTGGATTACAAGAAATGTAAATAATACGCTGGAAACGCTGTAACAGTTTCAGCGTTTCATCATCAATACCAGCACGCGGTGGATCGACAAATACCGTATCAAAATCATAAGTCGAAATATCAATTTGTGCTTCCTGTAAGCGACGGAAAACACGTTCGCCATTATACGCTTGAGTGAATTCTTCTGCAGACAAACGCGCAACCTGAATATTTTCAATCTGGTTCTGCTCAATATTCCACTCAGCTGCATAGACTGAAGATTTGGCTAATTCAGTGGCCAATACACGGCGGAACTTGGTCGAAAGTGGCAGGGTAAAGTTGCCATTGCCACAGTAGAGTTCCAGCAAATCTTTATCTGATTGCTCTGCTGCATCACATGCCCATTCCAGCATTTTTTGACAAACTTGTGCATTCGGCTGGGTGAAGCTGCTTTCGATCTGCTTGTATTTATAGCGACGGTCAAAGACCGACAGTTCTTCCACCACATATTCATCAGTCAGGACGAATTTCTGGCCACGGCTGCGGCCAATCAGTTTGATATTCAGCTTTTCCGCCAGGGCTTTTGCTGCAGGTTCCCAGCTTTCATCCAGCTTGCGGTGATAAATCAGGGAAACTAGGACTTGGCCACTTAAAGTCGCCAGAAAATGGACTTCAAATAGACGATGACCCAGATTGGCATCTGCCTTGAATGCTTCAAGTAATTGTGGCATCAAGTCATTAATGCTGCGGTCTGCAATTGGAAATTCATCAATACGAATGACTTTTTTATTGTTGTTCTCGTCACGTTCGAACATGGCATAAAACAGATCATCTTCAGTATGCCAGATCCGGAATTCAGCACGCATGCGGAAATATTTTTCAGGAGACTGGAATACTTCTAAAGCAGGTGGTTGATATTCGGCAAACTGAGCGCTGATGCGTTCAATTTTGGCTTCAAGTTGTTGCTGATAAGATGAAGTCATATGCAGTAAGAAATCGCAAATATTTTAAAGCGCAAATGGTAGCAAAAAATTGCCGATCTGCCTAAGCCTATTGTAGTTGAGCCGCTTTAAAAGCTGCATAAAAAAGACCAAACCTTCTGAGGAGAGAGATTTGGCCATCAAGAGGAAAGATTTAAGCTAAAAATGCTGAGATGATTAGACTAATTTAGAGATTATCCATCGTCATCAAGCTGGCATTGCCGCCTGCCGCCGCCGTGTTGATACTGATCGCGCGTTCAATCACAAATCGCTCGACCGGAATATCATAGTTGCCCGAAGTTAAATGGGTGATACCAATAATTGGACCTTGGCGTGTTGCAATGCGTTTCTGCAAATCAATCAGTTCAGTAGTGTCACCATGATGCAGGACGGCCTCAAATACACCTGTTTCAATATCCCGGACCACTTTAAATTGCTTGCTAACCGCGGCTGGCATGGTTGGTAAATATTTCAGAATAAAAGTATTGTCAGCTAGGAATGCAGGACGACTGCCGACCGATAAAATTGCCAGAATTTGCTGAATCTGGTCTTGCTCGGTATGTGCTAAGGATAAAACGCTTTCTCGTGGCAAGATCATGTACTGATTTTCTTCACCGGTTGGACCTTGCAGGCTAAAGCTTTGACCAGTGGCAATCTCAATAGGTGCTTTTAAAGATAAAGTCGGAAAAGTTTTAGCTCCCCAGGCTTTAAATTCCTGAACAAGGTTATTTTCAACAAGTGCTGGACCCGCTTGAACTGCATAAGGTGAGCTCAGTTTTTTCTCGGATACTTGATGCATTAAACGATAGATATACAACGGGCCACCCGCTTTCGGACCGGTGCCGGACAGACCTTCACCACCAAAAGGCTGGACGCCCACGACCGCACCAACGATATTGCGGTTGATATACAGGTTGCCGACTTCTGCTCGCGCAATCACGGTTTGCATGGTTTCATCAATACGCGTGTGCAAGCCCATGGTCAGACCATAGCCCTTACTGTTGATCTGATCTAATAACTGTTCCAGTTCGCCATATTTATAGCTGATCAGATGCAGCACCGGACCAAATACTTCACGTTCTAGATCGTCCAGATTTGGCAGTTCAATCAGGGTCGGCGCAATGAATGTTCCTGGAGTTAATTCAGTCTGGTCTTGATTAAACATCAACTGATGAACTGTATGACCTTTGCTGCGCATCTGCTCAATATGCTTTTGGATATTTTGCTGGGCTTCTGCATCAATCACTGGACCAATATCGGTTTTCAGCAAGACCGGATTGCCAACGCGCAACTGTTGCATGGCACCTTTGAGCATGTTGCGAACAGCCTCCAGATTATCCTCTTGCACACAAAGGACACGCAGGGCAGAACAGCGCTGACCGGCACTGTCATAGGCAGAGCTCACAACATCCAACACCACCTGTTCAGTCAATGCAGATGAATCCACAATCATGGCATTTTGACCACCAGTTTCAGCAATCAGGGTGACGCTTTCTCCAAACTGGTTTATTCGTTCTGCCACGGTTTTTTGTAGAATTTGGGCGACCTCGGTGGAACCGGTAAACATGATGCCCTGAATACGTGGATCTGCACTGAGCTGTGCACCAATGGTTTCACCACGGCCCGGCAATAGCTGTAACACATCCTGCGGAATGCCGGCTTCCCATAAAATCTGTACGGCTTGTGCTGCAATGAGCGGTGTTTGTTCAGCCGGTTTGGCAATCACGGTATTGCCAGCGACCAGCGCTGCTGAAATCTGACCGGTAAAAATCGCCAGCGGGAAGTTCCATGGACTGATACATAGTACAGTACCTAAAGGCTGGATCTGTACATTGTCACTGAGATCCAAAACTTGAGCTGCATAGTAACGCAAGAAATCTACCGCCTCACGTACTTCGGCAATCGCATTGGCATAGGTTTTACCTGCTTCGCGAGAAAGAAGAACCATGAGCGGAAGCAAACGCTGTTCCATCAGTTCTGCGGCTTTATTCAGGCAGGCAGCACGCTCATTTTTTGGCAGATTGGCCCAGAAACTTTGTGCATTAACTGCTTGAGTGAGTGCAATTTCGGCCTGTTCAGAAGTTGCTTCATAGACTGTGCCGACCACATCCTGATGGTGTGCTGGATTGATCACTGGAACTGCATGGGGCGTATTCACGCTGCTAAATGCCGTTCCCATAGCAGCTGACTGAAATTGCGTATTTGCCAGACTGGATGCGACTTCATTTAAAATACTGAGTTCAGCATCATTGGCCAAATCGAGTCCTGAAGAGTTCAATCGTGCATCGGCATAAAGATCTTGCGGATAAGGAATATGCGGGTGCTTGGCACCCATCACGCCTTCCTGTTTTGACGCCTTTAAAATGGTTTGCTGTGGATTTTCAATCAAATCTTCAATTTTCAAGGTTTTGTCAGCAATACGATTGACGAAGGAGGTATTGGCACCATTTTCCAGTAAGCGGCGCACCAGATAAGCCAGCAAGGTTTCATGATTGCCGACTGGCGCATAGATCCGGCATGGTACACCGAGTTTATTTTTCGATGGATCGCCCACGACATTTTCATACAGTGGTTCGCCCATGCCATGCAGACATTGGAACTCATATTGGCCGGCATAATACTGCTCAGGTTGTGCCAGCTGATAGATCGTCGCTACCGTTTGTGCATTGTGAGTGGCAAATTGCGGGTAGATATAATCCGGTTCAGCCAACAGCTTACGCGCACAGGCGATATAAGATAGATCGGTATGAACCTTGCGGGTAAATACGGGATAATCCGACATTCCATCAATCTGGGCCTTTTTGATTTCGCTATCCCAATACGCGCCTTTGACCAGACGAATCATCAGGCGTTTCTGGCTGCGCTTCGCCAGATCAATGATGTAATCCACCACATAGAAGCAGCGTTTCTGATAAGCCTGAATTACAAAGCCAATGCCTTTCCAGTCCTGCAATTGCGGTTCAAAACACAGACGTTCTAATAATTCTAGCGAAATCTCAAGGCGATCGCTTTCTTCAGCATCGATATTTAAACCAATATTGTACTGCTTGGCCAAGACCGCGAGTTTCAGTACTTTTGCATAGAGCTCATCATGCACGCGATCCATTTGCGAACGCTGATAACGGGGGTGCAGCGCAGAGAGTTTGATAGAAATGCCAGGCCCGTCATAAACATCTTTATCCTGTGATGCTTGACCAATAGCATGAATGGCTTGCTGATAATCCTGATAATAACGTTCAGCATCCGGATCGGTCAGTGCAGCTTCACCCAGCATGTCATAGGAATAGCGAAAGCCTTTTTCTTCCAGCGGCTCCGCATTTTTCAGGGCTTCATCAATGGTTTCACCCGTAACAAACTGCTCGCCCATCATGCGCATGGCAACATCGACGGCCTTACGGATAATCCCGCGACCACTGCGTGCCAAAAGACCGGTCAATAAGCTAGACAGGCTTTTTTGCTGTGGGGTTTCCATCAGCTTGCCGGTCAGCATCAGTCCCCAGGCTGCTGCATTCACAAACATCAATTGGCTCTGGCCCAAATGTTCTTTCCAGTTACCTTGATTGATTTTGTCACGGATCAGCAAGTCACGTGTGGCTTTGTCCGGAATCCGCAGTAAGGCTTCTGCCAGACACATCAGGGCAATGCCTTCCTGAGAAGATAAAGAAAATTCCTGCAATAAGCCTTGGACAATACCGGCTTTCCCAGTGGAACTTTTGCGTTCACGTAAGGAATGTGCGAGATCAAAGGCAAGCGCCTGAATCTTGTCACTCATCTCGGAAGAAATTTCACTATGGGCCAATAACTCTTCGACGCATTCAGTTTCTGCACGACGCCATGCCGTATTAATACGTTCTTCGTATTGGTTTTTGTGTTTAAATTCAGCAATATAGTTTGAGTGCTGGGCTGAATCTAAAATTGAATCTGGGCGGAGAGTGGTTGGCATAGTGACTTCCTGTACTGCGTCAATCAGTTCTTTGAGGTGAATGAGTTTTAATCTATAATCACAGAATATTTGACGAATATCTCACTATAGTTTTCGCTTTTTTTAGAGAATAATTCTAATGCCAAGTCCTTATTTGAACCTTGACCGTATAGATATTAGTATACTGGGTTTATTGCAATCCGATGCCAAGCTATCCAATATCAAACTGGCTGAACTGGTCAATTTGTCGCCTACAGCAGCCTTGGCGCGTGTACAAAAGCTGACCCGGGAAGGTTTTATTGTGGGCTATGAAGCGCGCCTCAATCCAGTCATGTTGAATAATGGTTTTGTGGTCTTTGTTGAAATTTTATTGGATAAAACCACGCCGAATGTTTTAGATGAATTTTCCCATGCTGTGCGGCAGATTCCTGAAATTATCGAGTGTCATATGATCAGTGGCGGTTTTGATTTCGTGGTAAAAATCCGCTGTGCCAATATGGATGAATTCCGGAAAATCTCTGGTCAGATCTTGTGGCAATTGCCCGGAATTAAAGAAACGCGCAGTTATCCGGTGATGGAAGTGATTAAAGAAAGTCAGCAGATCCATCTGAAAATGCCGGGAAAAGCCAAATAATTAGCAGTAAATTAAAATCAAAAAAGGGACTCGAAAGTCCCTTTAATTTATGCTGAAAAAAATATTTATTTTTTCATTTCCGCCATTTCTTTTTGATACTCGGCTTTAGCCATTTCAAAACGATGAACCACATCTTCGCTAGGTGCTTTATCCAGCAGGCTGACGATGACAATACTGAGGGTAGCCAGAATAAAGCCCGGAATAATCTCATACAGACCGGTATCACCCATGTAATTTTTCCAGACAATTACAGTCACGGCACCGACCACCATACCGACAATCGCGCCGTTGAGGGTCATTCGTTTCCAGAATAGCGACAAGATAATCAGTGGGCCAAATGCGGCACCAAAACCTGCCCAGGCATAAGCCACCAGTCCTAAAACCTTACTATTCGGATTAATCGCCAGTGAAATGGCAATCAGGGCAATCACCAAGACCATGCCACGACCGACCCAGATCAGTTCTTTCTGTGAGGCATTTTTACGCAGGAAACTCTTATATAAATCTTCGGTCAGGGTGGTAGAGCAGACCAAAAGCTGACAGCTCAAGGTACTCATAATTGCCGCCAAGATAGCAGCCAGAATGATTCCGGCAATCCAAGGATTAAACAGAATTTTGGTCAACTCCATAAATACCGTTTCAGGGTTTTGATTCACCACCGAGGCCAATGCGGGATTGACACTGAAGTAGGCAATACCGATATAACCGGCAGCCACTGCACCACCTAGGCATAGAATCATCCAGGTCATGCCAATACGGCGCGCAGCAGGAATGGTTTTGACCGAATCTGCTGCCATAAAACGCACCAGAATATGCGGCTGACCAAAATAACCCAAGCCCCAGGCCAGACTGGAAATAATCGCAACGGTGCTTAAACCTTCAAGCATGCTGGAGGCATGTGGACGAGCTGATTCAAGAATGACACTCACTTGCTGGCTGTTGTCGCCCAAGGCCAAGAAGGTAATGATCGGAGTCAGCAATAAGGCAAAAATCATCAAACCGGCTTGGAATGTATCTGTCCAGCTGATCGCCAAAAAGCCACCAATACAAACATAAAGAATCGTCGCCATCGCACCAATCACAAGCGCTGTGGTGTAATCCCAGCCAAACAGGCTTTCAAACAGTCGTGCACCTGCGACCATGCCTGAGGCACAATAAATCGCAAAGAACACTAGAATCACCAGGGCAGACAAGACCCGTAAAATGCGTTTACGGTCGGAAAAACGGCTAGTGAAATAATCCGGCAAGGTTAGAGCATTGTTCTGATATTCAGTATGGGCGCGCAGTCGACCTGCCACGAGTAACCAGTTCAGCCATGCACCGATAATCAAACCGATCGCAATCCAGGCTTCTGACAGGCCAGACAGGTAAATGGCTCCCGGAAGACCCATCAACAGCCAGCCACTCATATCCGATGCGCCCGCTGAAAGTGCAGTGACCACACTGCCCAGACTCCGTCCACCTAGAATATATTCGTCAAAATTGGAGGTGGCACGATAAGCATATAAACCGATTGCAATCATGGCGATAATATAAAACATGAAGGTAATCAGGGTGGGGTTTAAATAAGTCATAGGCAGGTCATCCTGAAAATATGGAAATCATCGTCCAAGATGATTTTTTGTACTGAGATCGCAAGGAGGTGATTCAAGCATGGTTTAAAAATTACACTCTGTAACAATTACACAGCTTTTATGTATACCTATTGTAAATAGAGTAGTAATTCACTGAAATTGAATTAGGAATAACTTAAGCGGATAAAAGGCAATACGACGTCGAATTCAGGGGAAAAGTGGAAATTTTGAATAAATAATGAAAATATTTGAATTTTAGCTAACTGCTTACACAATCTTACAAAACTCACAGCTTTAGCGTATTGGTAATAAATCGTAGCAAATCTAGGTTAAAGTCTTCCTATTAGGCCTGTATTTGTTTGCTCATATTAATGTCACACCAAATACGGTGCATCGCCAAGAGTATTTTTTAGTGGACAATATGCTTCAAATCGAACCGACCCGCATTGAACGTGATTTATTGGGGGAAAAACAAATCCCGTTGCATAGCTATTATGGGATTCATACCTTACGTGCCATCGAAAATTTTAAGATTTCTGGATTGGCGGTGGGGCAACAAACGCATTTTATTCGTGCTTTGGCCCAAGTGAAAAAAGCTTCGGCACAGGCCAATCTGCATTTTCAAAAATTGTCCGAGCAGACCAGCACTGCCATTCAAAAAGCTTGTGATGAATTGATTCAGCATCCGGAAGCGTGGCAAGCGGCATTTCCACTCGATCCTTATCAGGGCGGTGCCGGAACCTCCATCAATATGAATGCCAATGAGGTGATTGCCAATATTGCCCTTGAAATGTCGGGCCATCAGAAAGGCAATTATCACATTCTGCATCCGAATGATCATGTGAATACCTCGCAATCAACCAATGATGTCTATCCAACGGCTTTGCGTCTGGCGACCTATAGCAGTCTAGATGAGTTATTGAGCGTGCTTAAAGCATTGATTGACTGTATCGACCATAAAGCTGCCGAATTTGAATATGTCATCAAGATGGGACGTACCCAGTTACAAGATGCAGTTCCGATGACCATGGAACAGGAATTCCGGGCATTTGCCACCTTATTAAAAGAAGACCTGAAGCTGATTGGGCAGATGCGACAGTTATTGCTAGAAGTCAATTTAGGCGCCACCGCCATTGGGACCGGGGTGAATACACCGCCGGGCTATGCCAAGCAGGTGGTAGAAACCTTGGCGCATCTGACTGGTCTGCCTTTAAAAGGAGCCACAGATTATGTCGAGGCGACCAGTGATTGTGGCGTCTTTATTATTCTGTCGAGCAGTTTAAAACGTCTGGCGGTAAAACTGTCCAAAATCTGTAATGATCTGCGCTTGCTCAGCTCAGGGCCACGTACCGGGCTGGCTGAAATCCGTTTACCCGAATTGCAGGCAGGTTCTTCGATCATGCCGGCAAAAATCAATCCGGTGATTCCGGAAGTTGTGAATCAGATTGCCTTCCGGGTGATTGGTAATGACTTAACCATTACTATGGCTGCGGAAGCCGGGCAGTTACAATTGAATGTCATGGAACCTGTGATTGCCGTGGCGATGAATGAATCGATTCAGTTGTTGACCCAAGGCATGCAAACCTTGAATCAAAAATGTATTGCTGGTATTCAGGCCAACGAGCAGATTTGCTTAAGTTCCGTCATGCGCAGTGTCGGGATTGTGACCTTGCTTGAACCGATTCTGGGACATGCCAAATGTGATGAAATCGGCAAACAATGTATGCGCGAAAATAAAACTGTGCCACAAGTGGTATTAGAGCTAGGTTTATTGAGTGAAGCGCAATTAGAAGAGATTTTTGCATTTGAAAATCTGGTGTCTGAAATCCCTTCAGCAGAGAATCAGCTCGAACAGGTTTCTTAACATACATATACCTATTAAATCGTCTGAAACAGCGAATCGCTGCTATTTTGATAATTTGCCTCAAGTTCAGGATGTGGATTTGAGGCATTTTCATCTAGACTAGAGCCTGAACTATATTTGGCTGGGTAAATGGCGATGTTTGATAAAATCAGTGCCTTATTTAAAAGTAATAAACCGACTGCTGCACAGCTATATTTAGAAGAGCAGAATATCCAGTATGTAGAAGGGACTGGTTATATCGTCGATGGTATTCAACTCAATCAGGAATTGGGTGCACGATTAGAGTATTTGTCGAATCGCCGTTTAAAACAGTTTGATGATTTAAAAGCGTTATATGACACCGCGATGCTGATCAATGAAAAAATTGATCTGGAAATTGCCCATCAGCGTTTTAATGCAAGTTTGGGGAATACCGAAGAGAATCTGCTGCAATTTAAAATGATTCTTAAGAATTTAAATGATTATTATCGTAACTTTCTGCGCGATCAAAAATAAGCTGCAAAAGTGGCTTAAAATCGAAGTATATGGATGTGGCAAGACTGCATAAAAATAACAAAATATCCTGAGATCATCGTGCTAGTATAAGCCTCAGGTTATTTAGACTTTAAAGCTATATCCATGTTCCAGCAAGAAATTTCCCAACTCAATTTACCACAGCTCAAAGCAGGCGAGAAACGCTGGTTAGGCAATCTGCAAGGTTCCTCAACTGCATTATTGCTCAAGGAAATCGTGCAGCAGCAATCGCGCTTATTTATTGTGATTGCACGTAATAATCAGCATTTGGGTCAACTGGAAAGTGAACTGGAATTTTATGGGATTAAACCCACGATTTTTCCGGATTGGGAAATCTTGCCTTATGATCGTCTCTCCCCACATCAGGATATTGTCTCGGAACGTCTGGCAATCTTATCCAATATGCCCAAAACTGGTGTACTGTTGTTGTCCGCCTCAACTTTGGCACAACGTGTGGCGCCAACCTCATGGATTCTGGGTGAGCATTTCGATATTCATGTCGGTCAGAAATTTGATCTGGAACAACAAAAGAAAAAGTTGATTCAGGCCGGTTATCATCTGGTCGATACCGTCTATGATCCAGGTGAATTCGCGGTACGCGGCAGTATCATGGATATCTACGCATCGGGACAGGAAGCACCGATTCGGATTGACCTGTTTGATGATGAAATTGAAAGCCTGAAATTTTTCGATTCCGAAACTCAGCGTACCACGCAAAGTTTGCAGCAGTTTACCGTATTGCCCGCACAGGAATTTCCGCTTAAGGAAGGTCGTGCGACGTTCCGTGACCGCTATGCTGAATTTTTCCCGACCGCGAATCCGAAGAAAAATCCGATATACCAGGATGTGATGGATGGCATAGTCTCTCCTGGAATCGAGTTTTATTTGCCCTTGTTTTTTAGCGCTGAAGCAATGCAAGGTCAAAGTTCACTCATTTCATACTTACCTAAGAATGGCATTGTCATTACAGATAAGGCTTTGGAAGAAAGTCTCAGCCAGTTTTGGCAGGATGTTGTGCGCCGTTATGAAGATCGTCGCCACAATGTCGACCAACCGATCATGCCGCCTGAAAGCCTGTTTTTTCAGACCAATCAGGTGCTGGAGCAGCTGAACCAGTTTGCACGCATCATTGCCGCACAAACGCCTTTTGACCAAAAAGCTGGAGTATTGAATCTTGATACCCAGTTGCCACCACGTTTGCCCGTAGATCCGAAACGTGAAAAACCGTTTCATGAAGTTAAAAAATATATTGATCAGGCCAATCATCCGGTACTGCTGGTGGCTGAAAGTGCTGGACGCCGGGAAAGTCTTAAAGACGCCTTAAGGCCAAGTCTGGGTGATATTCCAACAGTTGAAAATTTTGATAGTTTTATTAAATCTCTGTATGCAATTGCCATTACCAATGCGCCTTTAGAGCGTGGTCTGGTATTGACTGATCGCATCAGCGTAATTTCTGAAAATCAACTGTATGAACATCGGGTAGTACAGCGCCGTAGAAAACGTCAGCAGGAAGTTTCGGAAGAGTTTCTGATTCGCAGCTTGACCGAGCTGACCATGGGCGCACCTGTGGTGCATATCGACTACGGCGTTGGACGTTATGCTGGTCTGGTCACCTTAAGTATTGACGATCAGGATCACGAATTTTTGCAGCTGGATTATGCGGATGCCGCCAAAGTGTATGTGCCGGTGACCAATCTGCATTTAATCAGCCGGTATAGTGGTGGTGATCCGGATCTGGCACCGTTGCATAAACTGGGTACGGATGCTTGGAATAAAGCCAAACGTAAAGCACTGGAACAGATTCACGATGTCGCGGCCGAATTGCTGCATATTCAGGCACGGCGTTCTTCTAAGCCTGGAATCAGTTTTGAAGTCGATCAAAGCCTGTATATGCAATTTGCCAGTGGCTTTGCCTATGAAGAAACACTGGATCAGGCCAATGCGATTGAAGCGACGTTGCATGACATGCAGCAGGCCAAGCCGATGGATCGACTGGTGTGTGGTGATGTGGGTTTCGGTAAGACAGAAGTCGCAATGCGTGCCGCATTTGTTGCAGTACAGAATAACCGGCAGGTGGCGATTCTGGTACCGACCACTTTGCTGGCACAGCAGCATTATGATTCATTCAAAGACCGCTTCGCCGACTGGCCAGTCCGGATTGAAGTGCTGTCACGTTTCGGTTCTTCCAAAGCACATACTAAGACCATTGACGACCTCATTGAAGGTAAAGTCGATATTGTGATTGGTACACATAAGATTTTGCAGGAAAATGTCCAGTTTAAGAATCTCGGTCTGATGATTGTCGATGAAGAGCATCGTTTCGGTGTGCGCGACAAGGAGCGAATCAAGGCCATGCGTGCCGATGTTGATATGCTGACACTGACTGCGACTCCAATTCCACGTACGCTGAATATGGCCTTTAGTGGCATGCGTGATCTGTCGATTATCGCCACACCGCCGGCACGCCGTCTTGCGGTGAAAACCTTTGTGCAGGAACATACCGATGACACCATTAAAGAAGCGATTCTGCGTGAATTGCTGCGCGGTGGTCAGGTTTATTTTCTGCATAATGAAGTTGATACAATCGATCGTGCCGCCGAGCATATCCGTAAACTGGTGCCGGAAGCGCGGGTGATTGTGGCCCACGGACAGATGCGTGAACGTGAACTGGAGCAGGTGATGCAGCAGTTCTATCACAAGGAATACAATGTTCTGGTATGTTCGACCATTATTGAAACCGGGATTGATGTTCCGAATGCCAACACCATTCTGATTGAACGTGCCGACAAACTGGGCCTGGCGCAATTACATCAGCTACGCGGACGTGTAGGGCGCTCACATCATCAGGCTTATGCATATTTGATGGTACCGTCATTAAAAGCCTTAAAAGGTGATGCAGAAAAACGTCTGGATGCCATTCAGCGTGCTTCAACTTTGGGTGCCGGTTTTATGCTGGCAACTGAAGATCTGGAAATTCGCGGCGCAGGTGAATTACTCGGTGAACAGCAGAGTGGTTCGATGCAGGCGATTGGTTATAGCCTGTATATGGAAATGCTGGAAAAAGCCACCAAAGCCATTCAAAAAGGTAAAACGCCAAACTTCGACGCACCATTGTCATTGACTGCCGAAATTACCCTGCATATGCCAGCACTGATTCCGGATGAATATCTGGGTGATGTGCATCAACGTCTGTTGTTCTATAAACGCATCAGTAATACCGATACCCAGGAAAAGCTGGATAATATCCGGATGGAATTGATTGATCGTTTTGGTATACCGCCGCAACCGGTCAAACAGCTCTTTGCTGTACATCAGATTCGATTGAAAGCCGAGCAGCTTGGTATTACTAAAATTGATATCAGCAGTCAGGGTGGGCATATTGAATTTGCACCGGATACTCCGGTTCAAGCCATGACGATTATCCAGATGATGCAGAAACATCCGACCTATTTCCGGATGGATGGCGGTCAACGTCTAAAAGTCATGGTCATGCTGGAAGACTATCAAAAGCGGATTCAGTTTATACAGGATTTACTGGACAGTCTGCTTAAAGAATTGCACTGATTTTATTCGATTAAATCAGCCTGAAAATTCAGTTTGGATTTCATTTTCCAATGAAGTTTGCAGGAACAACAGGCTTGATTTTTTTAATGAATTGTTTACAGTAATTGTTGTGATGTGCTTCGCAACAAATCATGAGAATTTGTCTTTAAACACATTGCTTTCAATATTCAGCTTCAGTTGGATATGTTAGTATTAGCCATCATTCTAATTTTGCATCATTTATAAAGATATGTTTAGTTTGCATCCACAACTTGCTCAAGATACGTTTTTTGTAGGCGACTTTCCTTTGTCAACATGTCGTTTGATGAATGATATGCAATTTCCCTGGCTCATTCTGATTCCACGTGTGCCGGGTGTCTCTGAATTATATGAATTGAGTCAAGCTGACCAAGAGCAGTTTTTAAGAGAGTCAAGCTGGTTATCAAGCCAGCTGGCACGTGTTTTCCGTGCAGATAAAATGAATGTAGCAGCGCTGGGTAATATGGTGCCGCAATTGCATTTTCATCATGTAGTTCGTTATCAGAACGACGTTGCATGGCCGAAGCCTGTTTGGGGTACACCTGCTGTTCCTTATAGCAGTGAAGTATTGGCACATATGCGTCAAACCTTAATGCTGGCTTTACGTGGTCAGGGCGACATGCCATTTGACTGGCGCATGGACTAATCAGCCAAGGCATTCCGAGAACCATGAACAGTTGCGGACTTCAGGGAGTGAGTGAGTGCAATTAGACGACTGGATTCAAAAAGAACCTCATCAGTTTGAGTATTTCCATCGCATGATGGGATACATCATGCTGTCTGTGGTTCTGGTCGTCTTTCATTACACTGAACCAGATACCCAGTATCAGCTTTTTGTTCCATTTTTTTTGTTTCTGGTTTTGCTAATTACACCGAAACTATCTCGCTGGCTGATCTATCGTCATGATTATCACATCCGGCGTAATATTCTTTTCCTGATTGATGTCATTGTCATTTCGGTGGTTTTGGCGGCCGTGCATCTGGACTTGGTCTTGTCCTTGCTGGGTCTGGTCGCAGTGCTCTATACCGCGATCAGCAATAAAATTTCATTTATGATGGCATCTCTAGCCAGCCTGATCGGGATTACGCTTTTTTATCTGGCCAATATTCTGGTCTTTGGGTTTAATAATTATTTCGAACCGACCAGCAGTGAGTTGACCGTTTTAGGCTTTATCTGTCTGATTACCTATTTTGGTGTCGGAAGTTTTTATCAAAGTGGTCGTGTGCAATACATGACCCAGAAAAAAGACCATTATTTCGAACAGATGAACCGTTATATGGAATTTGCCAATCAGCTGAGTCGCTATGCGCCCGTGCAGTTATGGCAATCCATTATGAAAGGTGAATCTGAAGCCAAAATTGAATATAAACGTAAAAAGTTGACGATCTTTTTCTCTGATATTCAAGGCTTTACAGAGCTATCTGAAACTCTGATTCCAGATGATTTAGCATTCCTGTTGAATGACTATCTTCGGCATATGACCGAAATCGCTAAAAATTATGAAGCGACTGTCGATAAATTCATGGGTGATGCCATCCTGATTTTCTTTGGTGATCCGAACTCCGAAGGTGTGGAACAGGATGCTAAGAACTGTATGGAAATGGCATTGGCGATGCGTCAGCAAATGAAATTGCTGCGGGAACGCTGGATTAAAATGGGTTATCCGCCACTGCATATCCGCATGGGGATTTCAACCGGTTATTGCCACGTAGGGAATTATGGGGCTACGCATCGTATGGCTTATACCATTGTAGGGCGTGATGCCAACCTGGCAGCGCGTTTGCAAAGTGCAGCGGAAGTTGATGAAATCCTGATTTCGGAAGATACTCATAATTTGATCAAAGATGATTATCTTTGCGCACCGAAAAAGCCGATTTTCCTGAAAGGCATTAAAGCACCTGTAAGAACCTGGCAGGTCATGGAAAAATATGCGTCTCAGAAAGTCGAGTATCAGCGCTGGTTCGATTATGAATATAAGGGCTTTCATTTATTGCTGAATCTGGATGAAGTGCAAAACTTTGAATATCCTGAGCTGATTCATGTACTAGAAAAAATGATTAAACGCATTGAAACTCAGCAGAAAATGACCAATTCACAAGGTATTGTCAAATTGAAGCTTGAGGATGAAGTAATTGAACACATTTAAAGTTCATGTAAATTTACTTTAATTGTTTCTTATAAAGAGAAAAAACCACGCCTGAGCGTGGTTTTTTATTTTAGCCTGCAACGAAAATCTTAGTGATTTTCTGACGCATGGTTAATGGTGTATTTTGGAATTTCAATTTCCAGATCTTCATCGTCCAGTTTAACCTGACAAGAAAGACGTGAATCAGGTTCTAAACCCCAGGCACGATCGAGTAAGTCAGCTTCAACATCATCCATTTCTTCCAGGCTGTCAAAACCTTTGCGTACCACTACATGGCAGGTGGTACACGCTGCTGACATATCGCAAGCATGTTCGATTTTAATGCCATTTTTTAGCAGGCTTTCGCAAAGATTGGCATTTTGTTCGACTTCAAACTCAGCACCTTCGGGGCAAATCTGCGCATGTGGAAGAACTTTAATACGTGGCATAGTCGTTACCTTAAATTAGTTTGAGTTTGACCAGTCGTCGAGTTTAGTGCCCTTAAGAGCTGCATCAATATGTTGATTCATACGTGCTGCTGCAAAAGCATCACTATGTATTTTAAGCTGTTCAACGGCAGATTCAATCGCTTTGATATCTGAACCCTGAAGCTGAGTTTCAAGTTGTGCTTGCGCAGTTTGCAGTGCTGCACGTTGATCTTCAGTCAACAGACCGGCATCCGCTTTGAGTGCCTGAACCAGTGCTTCCAGCTCACGCTGTGCTTCCACTTTGGTTTCATTCAAATGACGAAGATTCTTATCTTCTTCAGCGAACTTATAACCGTCTAGCAACAGACGTTCAGTATCTTCACCCGATAAACCATAAGATGGTTTGATATCGATTTGAGCCGTCACGCCAGAGGTGGTTTCTTTGGCAGATACAGTCAGCAAGCCATCTGCATCGACCTGGAACGTCACTTCAATACGTGCCTGACCGGCAGTCATTGGTGGAATGCCATGCAGGACAAAACGCCCTAAACTACGGCAATGCTCAACCAGATCACGTTCACCTTGCACCACATGAATCAACATGGCAGTCTGGCCATCTTGATAAGTCGTAAATTCCTGACGACGAGCGACTGGAATCGCAGTATTACGCGAAATTAATCGTTCAACCAGTCCGCCCATGGTTTCAAGACCAAGAGACAGAGGCGTCACGTCTAATAGTAATGAGCCATCAGTTGAGTTGCCAATCAATTGGTTCGCAGTAATTGATGCGCCAATCGCAACCACTTCATCCGGGTTAATGGTGCAAAGCGGTTCTTGGTTGAACACTTCACGCACGGCTTTTTGTACCGCATAAGAACGAGTTGAGCCGCCGACTAAAACAACATTCTGAATGTCATCCAGTTCAAGCTTGGCATCACGCATCACACGCTTACATACGCTGATGGTCTTATCCAAAGCGACTTTAATGATCTCTTCAAATGTCGGACGGTCAAGCGTCAATACCTGATCAAGCAATTTGAGTTGAACTGAATCTGCATCCGACAAAGCTTCTTTGGCTTTACGTGCCGCAACCACAAAATGTGCATATTCTGCATCATTCAAAGTGTCAATATTCAGTTGTTTCTTGGCCCATTTCAGGATCAAACGATCCAGATCATCACCACCGAGAGCGGTATGGCCACCGGTTGCCAGAACTTCAAACACACCTTGAGAGAAACGCAGAATCGAAACGTCAAAGGTACCGCCACCCAAGTCATAGATCACATAGTTACGGTCTGTGCTTAGATTGCTTTCCTGATCCAGACCATAAGCAACAGCAGCAGCGGTTGGCTCATTCAACAAACGTAAAACATTCAAACCGGCAAGTTGAGCAGCATCACGGGTTGCCTGACGCTGTGCTTCATCGAAGTAAGCCGGAACAGTAATAACGGCACCATTGACCGGATTTTGCAGACTGGCTTCAGCGCGGTCTTTCAACTGCTTTAAAATTTCTGCAGAAATCTCAACCGGAGTCTTACGGCCTTGCGCGGTTTCAAAAGCCGGCATTTCATTCGCTTCACCAACCAACGCATAAGGGTGCTGGAATTTGATGTCAGCTTTCGAACGACCCATAAAACGTTTTACAGAAACGATGGTGTTTTTAGGGTCAGAAGTAATGAAAGGCGCAGCTTCATTGCCGTATTGAGTCTGTTGTTCTGCATAATGCACGATAGAAGGAAGTAGCACACGACCTTGTTCGTCATTAAGTACTTTGGCTTTACCTGAAAGAACCGTGGCAACCAAAGAGTGGGTGGTGCCTAAATCGATACCAATCGCAATGCGGTGTTCATGTGGTGCACTTGATTGACCTGGTTCTGCAATTTGCAAGAGAGCCATAGTGTTACATCCTTTGCACGTTAAATATTAAATACTAAAAATTAGAAATCATCATCAAGATCAAACCTGTCATCGTCCAGGAAGCGGTCTTCCGCTTTGTCGATATCGGCCATGACTTTAACGAAGAAGCGTAGTTTGCGCACTGTATCGCGTGCTTCGGCCCAATCTTCATCCGCATAATCAATTTTGAACTCGCGAACTAAGCCTTCAATCCATTGCTGGACTTCGACTTTTAGTGAAGTTAAATCTTCAGCAGAAGTTGCATCGTCAAGTTGTTCACGAATTTCCAGAGCGTCCTGCAAGAATTCAAAATCACTGATCGACTGATCTAAGTGATAATCCTGTTTCTTGAGAGACAGTAAATACGCTGCACGGCTATCGACCGCTGACAAGGCTTTAAATGCCTGATTGATATCACTTGATTTAATCAGAGCCTGATCTTTGTCTTCAGCTTTATCTGGGTGATATTGTTGCTGCAACTTTAAAAATTCAGTCTTTAAAGCCGCCAAATCAATATCGAGTGCTACAGGAAGGTTGAACAACTCAAAATGATTCATGGGAGATGGGATCCGCGATTAATGTGCAAAAATAACTGCATAAATGCAATTAAAACAGTGTGAAACACACTGTTTTAATGTCAAAAGAGAATAACTGCCGGGTTTATACAGTGAAGGATTCACCACAACCGCATTCGCCTTTTTTGTTGGGGTTGTTAAATTCGAAGCCTTCGTTCAAGCCGTTTTTAACATAGTCCATCTCCATACCTTCAAGATAAACCAGACTTTTCGGGTCAACGAATACTTTAACCCCAAACTGCTCAAAGGCTTGGTCATGTGCATCGACTTCATCGACGAACTCGAGCACATAGGCCAGACCAGAACAGCCTGAAGTTTTCACACCAACGCGAATGCCTTCACCCTTACCGCGATTTTTTAAATAATTGCTGATATGAGTTGCAGCATTTTCAGTTAAATGGATCATGAAAACTCCGTTAAAATTTCAAAACGTGGAACAATTAAGCTTTAACTTTCTTGCTACGGTAGTCTTCTACAGCTGCTTTGATTGCATCTTCAGCAAGAACAGAGCAGTGTACTTTTACTGGTGGAAGTGCAAGTTCAGTTGCAATATCAATGTTCTTGATTGCTTGAGCTTGATCTAAAGTTTTGCCTTTGAGCCATTCGGTCACAAGTGAACTTGATGCAATGGCAGAACCACAACCATAAGTTTTAAAACGTGCTTCTTCAATCACGCCTTCGTCGTTTACCTGAATCTGTAAACGCATCACGTCACCACATGCTGGCGCACCAACCATACCAGTACCAACGTTTTCAGCATTTTTATCTAAAACGCCAACATTACGAGGGTTTTCGTAATGATCAATTACTTTTTCGCTATAAGCCATGTTGCTTCTCCAAACCTCGGGGTCAGCCTTAGTATTAAATATGGGGGTAAAAAAACTTTTCTCAATGAGATAGCAACGGATTTGTCACTATCTCAGAATGAAAATTAGTGCTCAGCCCACTCAACTTTAGAAAGGTCAATACCTTCCTTATACATATCCCAAAGCGGAGAAAGTTCACGTAACTTCTCAACAGCAGCTTTAGTGATAGTCAATACGTGATCGATATCTTCTTCAGTGGTGTATTTACCGAAGCTGAAGCGGATCGAACTGTGTGCAAGTTCGTCTGAAAGACCCAATGCACGAAGTACATAAGATGGTTCAAGTGTTGCAGATGTACATGCCGAACCTGAAGATACCGCAGCATCTTTCAATGCCATCATCAATGATTCGCCTTCAACGAAGTTGAAGCTAATATTCAGGTAGTTCGCTACGTTTTGTGTTGGATGGCCGTTCAGGAACACTTGTTCAAGACCTTGTAAACCATTCCACAGCTTGTCGCGAAGTACACGTAAACGAGTCTGTTCAGCTTCCAGGTTTTTGCCTGCAAGTTCAAAGGCTTCACCCATACCTACAATCTGGTGAGTCGCAAGGGTACCTGAACGCATACCGCGTTCATGACCGCCACCGTGCATTTCAGCTTTAAGGCGTACACGTGGGCTACGACGTACAAACAGTGCGCCAATACCTTTAGGGCCATAGATCTTGTGCGCAGAGAAGCTCATCAAGTCTACTTTTAAAGTTGAAAGATCAATTTCAACTTTACCTGCCGCCTGAGCTGCATCGACATGGAAGAAAATCTTGTTAGCGCGAGTGATTTCACCAATCGCTGCAATATCAGTCACAGTACCGATTTCATTGTTTACCATCATCAGGGAAACAAGAATCGTGTCTGGACGAATCGCTGCTTGTACCATTTCTGGAGTAATTAAACCAGTTTGAGGTTGCGGCTCAATATAGGTAATTTCAAAACCTTCTGACTCAAGTTCACGACAGGTATCTAAAACTGCCTTATGTTCGATTTTAGAGGTAACGATATGTTTACCTTTAGATGCATAGAAATGAGCCACACCTTTAAGC
Source organism: Acinetobacter sp. YH12226 (assembly GCF_013417805.1). Lineage (GTDB taxonomy): Bacteria > Pseudomonadota > Gammaproteobacteria > Pseudomonadales > Moraxellaceae > Acinetobacter. The sequence continues at coordinate 27,091 of NZ_VPDG01000010.1, forward strand.
GCAAGGTTGTCTGACTCGGTTGCACCTGAAGTCCATACGATTTCACGTGGATCAGCTTTAATTAAATTCGCAACTTGTTCACGTGCATATTCAACTTTTTCTTCTGCTTGCCAACCATACGCGTGTGAACGAGATGCCGCATTACCAAAGGTACCATCGAATGTTAAGCATTCCATCATACGTTCAGCAACCTGAGGATCTACAGGAGTTGTAGCTGCATAATCAAGATAAATCGGACGTTTCATGTCAAATACCTGTAACCGATAAAAGGGCTGAATCTAAAGGTGCTGATTTTTGGCGTAATGACACAGTCTGGACGTTGTCACGTGCAACCAGATCAGCAAGCGAGATTTTTTCTAAATAATCGGCGATGTGATGGGAGAGTTCCTGCCATAAATCATGAGTCAAGCACATCGCACCATTCTGGCAGTTGCCTTTATGGTCACAGCGAGTCGCATCAACTGTTTCGTTTACAGCTTCAATAATTGCTAACACAGTAATTTCATCTGCATTACGTGCTAAATGGTAACCACCATTTGCGCCACGAACACTAGAAACTAAACCATGACGCTTGAGCTTCGCAAATAACTGCTCAAGATAAGCAACAGAAATAGTTTGACGTGCTGCAATTTCAGCGAGCGTTATCGTTTTTTCAGAAGGCTGCAAAGCTAGATCAAGTAGAGCAGTCACAGCGTAGCGACCGCGAGTGGTTAGGCGCATGATTCGATACACATGGTTAGACTAGATGTGTAGATTTTATGAATCCCGACTAAATTAGTCAAGTTATTTTTAGTAGACCTTAGTGGGATTTAATTTTTGGAGAATGAAAGATTTACATGCTCAGCCAATTATACACTAATAACGTAATCAAAAGTACGCTGCTTAAGCCAAAAATGATGTTAATGCGCTTTTGACGGCGTTCAATCCGTTTCAGGCGGTTTTTATACTGTTTGACTTCCACTTGCAGGGTATTGATCTTGGAACGCTGCTCTTCAATTTTCTTTAGCAGTGGCGCAATACGCTTTTTAGAAGCAATAATTTCCGCTTCATCCGTCGACGCATCAGACAGCCAGTGTTTCCAGTCGGCTAATACTTTAGGTAAACTGAATACGGTTAACAGATCACGAAACTCATCTTTTAAAACCTGATGACCATCAATACGCATGCTACGAATGCTACGACGATTGCCAAAAATGAAAATTTTAATCAGATCGGGAAGTGTAGTGCGCACATCCAGGTCGACAATGCGGCCCGGTGCTTTGTGGTCAAATAATAGTCCATTGGGGGTGAATTGCACATAAAAGTCGAAATATGGAATATAGCTATTGATTTTAATCGAGATGTTTTCATCTACAAACTTTTTGGCCTGTAATGCAACGACACGATCATGCTTGAGAATGAAAGTAAATATTGTCTCTAAAACAATTAACGTCATCGTAAGCAACAAATGCGGTTGATTTTGACTTTGTTGCGATTCGCTCATATACAACCAATCCTTACCTGAAATATAAAGTGAAAAAGCTTCCTGCTTGTGAAGAGATTTCAGGGTTAAATCAAATTAGACTTGAAATAAATTGCTTTGTAGAACAGTTTATCAAATCTATCAAGTACTAAATTTGCTATTATGCAGTGGTTTTGTAGAATAATTTATAATAATTGCGCAGAAAACAAACAGGAGCCGTGCACATGGACAAGTCAAAAACAGCACAAGACTCAGCTGAAGCTTCGAATGAGAAAATACTGAAACCCAAGTCTAAATCTGCCTCGGAGCGCAAATCGGTTCTTGATTTTCGTAAATACACCAAACAGATCTGGTTGGCTGGACTCGGGGCTTTTTCACGTGCAGAAGAAGAAGGCAATAAACTGTTTGACTCGCTGGTCAAGGTCGGGGAAGAACTTGAATCTAAAACTGCAGATATTGCCGATCAAACTGTAGAAAAGGTTTCGGAAAAAGCCAAAGAGTCGGTCACAGACACCAAAGACAAAGTGGAAAAATTAATCGACAACTCTGTTCATCACTCATTGAATCGTATAGGATTAGTCACACTGAAGGATGTACAGTATTTGGAACGTTTAATCCTTCAGTTGCATGCCAAGGTTGATCAGTTGACTGCGGAACAAGAAAAAATGAAAGAAGAATTGTCGAAAAAACTTAAATAAAATGACTTTATTTATTATTCAATGTTTTTTTCGCATATTTTTTGAAAAAAAAGAGGTTCTTAAGTATTGCGTTTATACCTAAAGCATTGCTATAAAGGCGTTATGGCATGTTAAACCAATTCTTGAACCTTAAATAAACGATATTAAGAGGACGTAATCTTCATGAATAAATCAGAATTAATTGATGCAATTGCAGAAAAAGGGGGATTATCTAAGGCTGACGCAGGTAAAGCTTTAGATGCTACAATTGCTTCTGTTACTGAAGCTTTAAAATCGGGTGATACAGTAACTTTAGTGGGTTTTGGTACTTTCGGTGTGAAAGAACGCGCTGCACGTACTGGCCGTAACCCACAAACTGGTGCTACTCTTGAGATCAAAGCAAGCAAAGTACCTAGCTTCAAAGCAGGTAAAGGCTTAAAAGACGCTGTAGCTTAAGCTTACCCAGCGACGAAACGCGCCTTCTTTGGCGCGTTTTTTATTGATAAATTTAATTGTGATGATTAACACATTCATTCAATGGGTATTTTCGGTTAAAATCCTTTGCAAATAAAATATTGGAATACTTATGGAAGCTTTTCGTAAAGTTATTAAGGGTTGGTTGGGCAAAGTCTTGCTCGTTCTGTTTTTGACCCCGTTAGCACTTGTAGGTATTGAAGGATATTTTAGCAGCGGAAACTCTGATGCGGCAAAATCAGTGAACGGGACTGAAATATCTCAAAAAGAATTAGAGTCACTGACCAAATCATTTAAAGAACAATATCTCAGTTATGCCAATGGGGATGAAACTTTACTGAATCAAAGCTTCATTGACCAGAAAGCCATGGATACTCTGGTTGCACGTACTTTATTGCTGCAACAGGCTGAAGAATTAGGGATCAGTCTCAGTGACCAGCAAATTGAACAGATGATTGCTCAGCAGCCTACTTTCCAGCAAGATGGCAAGTTCTCGAATGCTTTATATGAAAATTATCTAAAATCAATTGGCATGACCAATCGCGCTTTGATTGAAAGTTTACGTAAAGATCATGCGCTGAAGATGCTGTCATCGACTTTCCTGGATTATCCACTGGTGAGTCCAGTCGAAATGCAGCAGATTGCCGATTTACAAACTGAACAACGTCATATTCATATTTCCAGCATTAATCTGGACAGCTATAAAAAAGATGTCAAAGTGACGGATGCAGATATTGATGCTTATTATGAAAAACACAAAACGCTATTTAAACAGCCGACCAGTGTAGATGTCGACTATGTGGTGTTAAAGCCAAGCGATATTCAGGTGCAGAGCTTAGCGGTTACAGATGCTGAGCTTCAGGAAGCGTACACGGCTTTTGTCGCGACACAAAAACAGGCAGTTAAACCAGATGTGAAGCATATTTTAATTACGGCGGACAGTCGTAGTGATGCTGAAGCGAAAAAACTGGCGACCGAGATTGCAGCCAAAATTAAAGCCGGTACCACTTTTGCTCAAGCTGCAGCACAATATTCTGAAGATCCTGAATCTAAGTCTAAAGGTGGTGCGCTTGCTGTCTATGAAGAAGGTGTATTTGGCACTGCATTTGACCAGACGGTTAATTCTTTAAAATCAGGTCAGGTTTCTGCACCGGTGAAAACAGATTATGGATACCACATTATTTCTGTGCAAACGCCAGATGTTGCGGTTCCTTCTTTTGAGTCACAAAAAGCACGTTTGTCTGAAGAAGCCTTGGCTGCTAAAAAATCCAATGCATTCTCTGATACGGTCAATACGCTAAATGATATGGTAGTAGGAAGTGATTCTCTGGATGTCGTTACACAGGAAGTTAAAGGTGTACAAGTCCAGAAAGCCCAAGGAGTAAAACTTTCGACTCGTGATCCAGTGCTGAGCGATGCTAACCTCAAGGTTAAACTGTTTAATGACGATGTTAAAAATGGTGATCGTAATGCTTCATCAAGCATTCAGTTGGCCAATGGTGATGTAGCCTGGATCAAGGTGCGTAATTATCATGCTGCTGGCGAACAAACACTGGCAGAAGCAAAACCGCGTGTTAAGGCTCAGTTGATTGAAGACAAAGCAGCTGCTTTGGCAAAAGCAAAAATTCAGAAAGCTTTGGATGAGTTCAAAACCAAACCGGCTGCGGCAGTGGCGAAAGGTGATTTGATCTTTGAAGATGCTGGTGTTTACACACGTGCTGAAGGTTTGCTAAAACGTGATGTACAGCGTGCGGCTTTTAGTCTTCCGACACCAAAAGCAGGCCATTGGTCAGTGACGACAGCGAAAATGCCGAATGAGCTGGTTGTGGTTGCGGTATCAGAAGTGAAGAAAAATCCGGTGGATGTGTTGAGTGCAGAACAACGCAGTGAGTTGGTGAAGTTATATCAACAACTTCGTGGTCAGCAAGAATTTGATGACTATACGCGTTACCTGAAATCTCAAGCAAAAATCAAATAAAATTGTTGTATAAAAAAACCAGCCTGCGGGCTGGTTTTTTTATGCTCTAAGCAAATAATGGATTAAGCACGAATAATCAGTTCATAACCAGTATATTTGCGCATATTAATTACGCCAGTATCCAGAATTAAGTACTGCCCCTTGATGCCTTGTAACTTGCCACGAATTAAGGGAGTTTTATCAAGATTATGCGATTTAATCTTTTCCGGATATTGTTCTACCGGATAAATAAACTCTCGTGCGAATTCATCTTCCAATACTTCAATATTTTCATTAAATTCTAGATTCTGATTAAATTCTTCGCGAATGCTTTGAATTTTAGGCGCAAATTCTTCCAGCAGTTGTTCACGCACTTCAATCAGGTTCAATTGTTCTGCTTCACCTTTCAGTAGCTTGCGCCAGTCAGTTTTATCAGCAACCTGCGTACCAAACATGACCTCAAGCTTTCCGGAAAGACGACGTGAGCCCACTTTCATAATCGGCAGGGCCTGGGTGGCACCCTGATCAAGCCAGCGAGTCGGCATTTGGCTGGTACGGGTAATGCCGACCTTTAATGCACTGGAATTGGCCAGATAGACAATATGTGGTTGGAAGCAGACATTCTGTGCAAATTCATCTTCGCGGCAAGTGCCCAAATGATAATGGCACGTCTCTGGCTTCATGATGCACATATCACATGAAGCATTGGTTTTAAAACATTTAAAACAGTGACCTTGCGAAAATGATTTGGAAGTTTTGTTGCCACAGGACACGCAGTAAATATTACCGGTCCATTCAATCTCGATTTCCTGGCCTAAATTAAACGGAAGATCAATTTCTGCACGATCTAAAATTAATTTATATTCAACATTTGCCCGCTGTATCTGTTGATCAGTTACACTAAGGTCCTTGAGGCCGACGTGCATTTTATGACAAATGCCCTGAAGTTCCATAAAAATTACTCACTTAAATCATAAGGATGCAGTTATGGCTGAGCAGAATGTCATTACCTCGATGCTAGACGATTTCGCACAGGAACAGCCAATTCATACTGCTATTTGTATTGGGCAGGACTTGAGCCAAGTCCAGTTTCAGCCAGCTATTCAATGGTCCTATTTTAGCGTATCTGACTTTTTAAATCTGCCTTTTCAGCAACGTTATGACTTGGCTGTGGTGATGCTGGATACTGTAGAAACAGAACATTTGTCTGAACAGATCATGAGTCAAATTCTGGTGAAATTACGTGATTTGTTTGCCAAACGGCTAGTGGTGATCAGCCGGATGCAAAATGAAAAGTTATTGAGAGCTTTAGGATTTACCCAGTTGATTGACAAGACCACACATGAGGCCGATTTTGCGCTGTGGCAGTTTAATATTTTAACCTATAAGCACGTGCCAGACTGGTTTAACTCCAAATTTTGGGCTAATCCGGAAAACTGGGATAAATTTCGCTGGTAAGCCGAAAACCTGCTTAACTAAGATTGCAAATATTAACACAATCTTGCCTAGACAATATGAGGGCAGGCCGTATTCTGTAATTAAGATGCACATAGGATATAGGACATGACAAACCTGAGTAGTATTGTGGAAATATTAGCAAAGCAGGCATTGGGTGGTGGACAGTTGCAGCAAAAGTCCTCACAACAAGGTGGCTTGGCAGATATCCTGGGGTCTGTGCTAGGGCATTTAAACCAGTCAAATTCTCAGCAAAATCAAAATACTCAAAACCAGCAAAATCAAACCGGCCAGCAGACTCGACAAAATGGTCTGGGGGCAATTTTAGGTTCAGTACTAAGTCAGTTCGGTGGTAGTGGTACTCAAGGTACTGCTCAGCCTCGTTCAGGATTGGGTGGTTCTACTGGTAAAACCTTATTGATTGCAGTACTGCCTTTAGTGCTGGCCTGGATTCAAAAACAGGGCGGTTTACAGGGTGCATTAGACAAGCTAAAAGGACAGGGGCTCAATAGCCAGGTCGATGATTGGGTGTCGACCGGCCCCGGTGAAAATGCCAATGTCGATCCGCAGCAGGTGCAAAACCTGTTTGATGATCAGGAAGTTGAAGCAGTTGCACAACAAACCCATGCACCGAAGCAGGATGTGTATAGTGCGATTTCACAGGTCTTGCCGCAGATTATTGATTCGCTTACTCCACAAGGTGAGCAAACCAGCAAGCAGGAAGCCAATAATGATATTCAAAATGTATTGAATATGGTTTCAGGACTTCTTAAAAAATAAATATAGACATTAAAAAATCCCGATATCTGTCGGGATTTTTTAATAACTATCAAATGATTTAGAATTTAATCTAGATTCATGCTGAACAGCTGATTAGATTTACAAATTTTCTTTGCAACATAATGAGATTTTCTCATGCGAATCAGGATAATCTGCGACTGAAAACCGAGTTCACCAAACTCAGGTTCTACCTGTACATAATGCAGTTGCCCATACTCATCTCGCACCCGCGCTTGAGCAGAAAAACCGGGTCGGGCATTGCCACTGGAAATTGTCGCCAAACGGCCAAGTAAATTGACATTGTTCTTTTTATATTTAGGTGGAATGACCTGATCCAGACAGTGAATCATAAAAATAGTAAAAAAAGTCGCAATGATTAAAGCCGGAATAATCAGGTAATAAGCAGGCAGAAATTTAAATTCCTGAGAATAGATCAGGAACTGTAAAACATAGCCGGCAAAACTAAAATTCATCAGGAAGAAAAACACAATCAAAGTTTTGGAGAATTTGACGTTTAGTAGATCCATCTGCTGAAAGTCATAAGGTGAAATTTTTTGCAGAAACTTGCTGGGTCTGAGTCCAAAATAGAAACCAATGGTTTTCACCACACCAAACAGAATAATCGCCAATAAACTCAGATGAAAAGGCATCAGGTTATAGTCTAGAAAAAATGCAGGCATGGTGAAGTCCGTTTTCGTCTTATTCTGAGAGGTAAATTCCACCATCAGAATGCACGGTAATCTCTACTTTTTCAAGTGCTTGACCTTGGCAAGGCCCAGAAATGCATTCACCGCTTTCTACCAGAAACAAGGCGCCATGCGTGGAGCATTCAATAAATTCCTGATCACGATCCAAAAACTGGTTTTCCAGAAATTCCAGTTCAACCTGCAAATGCGGACACAGGTTTTGATAGGCATAGAAGGCACCGTCACGCTGTGTGATAAAGATATTGTCTCCATCAGGAAGCTCAAAAGAGCGTGCTTCGCGCTCTGGAACGTCTTCGGTCATGCAGATTTTAAACATTAAGCACATTCCTTTTGAAAGTCTTGTAATAATGCCGCATAGTCTTCAACTGCCAGGCGCGGACCAAATTGTGAAACCACTTGGCTCGAAATGAGAATCGCCAGTTCAGCCGCAGCTTGAAGACCCAAATTAGCATTCAATCCGTACAGGAAAGCCCCGGCAAAAGCATCACCGGCACCGTTGGCATCTACTGCAGGCACTTTACGGCCAGAAACAGTAAATGTATTTTGATAATCCGAAATCAGTGCGCCTTCAGCTGACAATGTAATGACAACGTGCTGACTGATTGTTTTTAATTTAAGCAGGGCTGCCTCAAGATTATCTGTTTCTGTATACATCAGCGCTTCTTGCTGGTTACATAACAGCAAGTCTACACCATCTGCAATCATTTCATCCAAACCGGCACGCGCGTATTGCACCATGGCAGGATCAGATAAAGTTAGGGCAATTTTAACGCCATTGGCACGGGCAATATCACGTGCTTGTTGTACGGCATGACGTGCTGTGTCAGAAGTTGATAAATAACCTTCGAGATATAGCCATTTCGCGCTATTTAGTGCGCTGAAATCAATTTGTTGATCAGTCAGTTCGGCCGTAATACCCAGATAGGTATGCATGGTACGTTCAGAATCAGGGCTGACCAGAACCATACATGTCCCTGTCACGCCTTCACTGATCGATTGGGTGGTGGTCTTAATGCCGGCATCATTCAAACCTTGCAGGTAGATGTGTCCCAGTTCGTCATTTCCGACACGACAGCCATAAAATGCAGAACCACCGAGCGCAGAAAATGCCACGGTAGTGTTGGCTGCTGAACCGCCTGAAGCCTGACCTTTATACACTTGAGTCGCTTGAAGATTTTGATAAAGATTGGCCTGAGTTTCACCATCTGCAAGTTGCATGGTACCTTTTTGCAAGTGATGTGCAGTTAAAAAGTCATCAGAAACTTTAAATTCTTGGTCAATCAGCGCATTACCAATCGCAAAAAGATCAACAGTTGCCATGTTCAAATATCACATTAAAAATGAAAGTCCTAAGTTTACACGATTGCTTGGGATTGCTGTAGTTTGCTGAATCATTTTCAAATACTTTTCAAAAATGCTGTATTTTGTTCAGCAGCTATCTTTGGTCTAAAAACTGACTTATTTTTGTGCACTGGTGCGCCGCAGCATTGATTTAAGGATCACATTTTATTTATAAAGAGATATCGCTCCTGGCATGATACTTTAAGTCGCTTGGCAACAGTCATTCTTCACAACAATTTCAAATAGTGTGCGTATATGAATATTAAAATTGTAACAGCCGAACAACTCCCGGATCAGATCGAAACACTGGCAACTCTGGCACGTAAAGAAGGCTATAATTTGGTAGATAAGTTAATAGAAGAATATCGCACCGGGAAAAACTGCTTTAGCCACGCCAATGAATATTTGGTGGTGGCGCATGATGGCAAGAAATTGGTTGCCTGTGGCGGCTTAAACCAGCAATTGGGAGATAACGGCATTGAAGACCGCATTGGTCGTGTACGCCGTTTCTATGTGCATCCGAAATATCGTCAGCATGGCGTAGGCAAACAGCTTTTGGCTTACCTGGAGCAATTGGCACGTCCGCATTATTCAGCTTTGTGCCTGCAAACAGATACCCGACTGGCCGCCAGTTTTTATCAAAAGCAGAATTATGTATTTGTGGAAAACAATCCAAGCTATAACTATTTTAAATATCTGATTTCTTAAGCTTGTAAATACTCATCTAGAGGCAGGAAGTAAATTTGATGATTTAATTTTCAAATGATCAAGTTTACTTAATTCGATCAAAATCCTCGGTTTTCAACGTGAATAATTCAGATAACTAAAGCTATAATGCGCTTAGTTATTTTAATTAAAGCATTAGGAGATCGCATGACTGTAGATGTCACTGAAACCATTTCTCAAACTGTACATCCTGCGTTTCAGTTGGTACGTCAACAACATGTTGAAGCTTTAGACATTTTCGTGTCTGAATATAAACATAAAGTGACTGGCGCCACACATTATCATCTGGCGACCAATCACGACGAAAATGTCTTTCTGGTGGCGTTTCGTACCCAGCCGATGGATTCTAAAGGCGAAGCACATATTCTGGAACATACTGCGCTGTGTGGTTCAGAAAAATTCCCGGTGCGTGATCCATTCTTCCTGATGATTCGCCGTTCACTGAATACTTTCATGAATGCCTTTACTGCGGCGGACTGGACTGCGTACCCATTTGCGACGCAGAACAGCAAGGATTTCCAGAACCTGCTTGAAGTGTATATGGATGCAGCATTTGCTGCGAACCTCAATCCACTAGATTTTGCCCAGGAAGGCATTCGCATTGAGCTGGAAAATGGCGAGCCTGTCTATAAAGGCGTGGTCTTTAATGAAATGAAAGGTGCGATGAGTTCGCCTTCAGATCAGTTGTATCACACGCTGGCGCATCATTTATTCCCAAATACGACCTATCACTATAATTCGGGTGGTGATCCTAAAGATATTCCTGACCTGACTTACCAAGAGTTGGTTGATTTCTATAAGTCACATTATCATCCAAGTAATGCAGTCTTCATGACCTTTGGCAATAAGACCGCATTCGAATTGCAAGAGCAGTTTGAACATCTGGCATTGTCTAAATTTGAAAAAGGTCAGACGCTGTATCCAACACCTGAAACCCGTTTGACTGCACCATTGACGGTGACAGACAGCTATGCGGTCGATGCCGAAGATCTACAGGACAAGACCTATCATGTGCTGTCATGGTTATTACCGGAAGCCAGTGACATTAAACTGCGTTTGGGCATGCGTTTAGTTGAAGGTATCTTATTAGAAGATTCAGCATCGCCACTGCGTCATTATCTGGAAACTTGTGGTTATGCAGATGCAACAGGTCCATTCATGGGCGTGGATGATTCTAATTTTGAAATGACTTTCTACTGCGCGGTACAGGGTTCAAATCCTGAACATGCAGAAGAATTTAAAAATGGTGTGTTTAAGGTTCTGGAAGATGTTGCCTCTAAACCAGTTGATCAGAGCATGGTCGATGCGATCCTGCATCAAATTGAATTGCATCAGCGTGAAATCAATGGCGATGGTACGCCGTATGGTTTGAGCTTGATTCTGAGCGGTCTGGGTAGCGCGATTCATCATCGTGATCCGGTCGAAGTTTGGGATGTGGACTCTGCGATTGCCGCAGTCAAAGAAGAGCTGCAAGATCCGATGTGGTTATCCAATCTGATCAAAGAGCATCTGCTGGATAATCCACATCGTGTCCAATTGACACTGGTTCCGGATGCGACTAAATCTGCTAAAGAAGCAGCGGATGAAAAAGCGCGTTTGGCTGAAATTGGCAAGAATCTGACTGAAGAGCAGAAAGCGGAAATTATTGCCCAGACTGAAGCATTGAATATTCGTCAGGACACGCCGGATGACTTGAACTTATTGCCGAAAGTCGGTCTGGAAGATGTTCCTGCGGAATTACAGATTGTGCAAGGTCAGTTACGCGAGATTATCTGTAACCGTGTTGATACGCCGTTGAACCTGTATCATGCCGGCACCAATGGGATTTATTATCAACAGGTTCTGGTCAATATTCCGGATGAAGTGGTGCAGTCGCCTTACTTTAACCTACTGTCGATCCTGATGGGTGAAGTCGGTGCGGGTGAGTATGATTATCTTGAGTTCCAGCAACTGCAAACAGCGGTAAGTGGCGGTCTGGGCATGGGCGCATCTTTGCGTTCTAAAGTCGATGACAAAAACAAAATTACTGCCTGGTTGACGCTGACTACCAAATCTTTGGTGAATCATCTGGATGCAATTCGTCTGTTAAAGATCGGTTTTGAACAGCTTCGTTTTGATGAGAAAGACCGTATTATCGAGCTGTTACAACAGCGTAAAACGCGCTGGCAGTCACGTATTTCTGGTTCTGGACATAGCTATGCAATGCAAACGGCTTCACGCCAGCATAGTGCATTGGCTTTGCGTGATTATCACAATACCGGTTTGGGTGCATTGAACTGGCTGATCGAACTGGTGTCTAAGATCGAAAAAGATCCGGCTGAATATGATCTTCTGATTGACGAGTTAAAACGAATTCATCGTGTTTTGTTGCAAGCGCCGAAGCAGTTCCTGTTAGTCTGTGAAGAGCCGCAGTCTGTGCATCTGATCGAAGAAATTCAGAATGTCTGGGACAAGCTTGCGGTGGATTCTGCACCAGTTGCACTGACTCAAGTCGAAAAAGTAACCCATGATCAGCACGAAGCCTGGTTGATTCAAGCCAATGTCCAATTCTGTGCGGCTGCTTATCCTGCTGTTGAAGTTTCACACCCTGATGCTGCTGCATTGATGGTGCTGGCAGGTTATTTGCGTAATGGCTTCCTGCACAGCGCCATTCGTGAAAAAGGCGGTGCCTATGGCGGTGGTGCGAGCTATGACGGCAATGCCTGTTCATTCCGTTTCTATAGCTACCGTGACCCACGTCTGGCAGAAACTTTCCAGGATTTTGATGCCAGTATCCAGTGGTTACTCAATGCACCACAACAGCCGCATCAACTGGAAGAAGCCATTCTGGGTCTGATCGCCAGTATGGATAAACCGGGTTCACCGGCAGGCGAAGCCATTACTGCATGTTATTCTTACTTGCATCAACGTACATCAGCGTTCCGTAAAAAATTACGTGAACGTTTATTAAATGTCACACTGGATGATTTGCAGCGTGTTGCACAGACCTATCTGGTCGAGCAGCAGGCGACGAAAGCCGTTGTAGCGCCAGTGGCAAAACGTGAAATGCTTGAGCAGCTTGGTTTTGTAATTCAACAAGTTCTATAAATAAAAAAAAGAGGATAAGGGATGGCGCTTAATTCGTTTAAGCGCTCAACTCTACAGCTGAGCGTGTTGCTGGGCTGTGCAGTTGGGACGCAAGTGAATGCGGAAGAAACAGTAGTCAACAGTCCCACGCCGGCAACGGCTGAAGCCTGTGCTGCACTGGAAATTAGTGCAGAGCGTCTGGCCTGTTATGATACTTTATTTAAAATTCCGGTTACTGATAAGCCTGCAATCGTTTCTGAACGTCGTGCAGCAGCAGAAATTGCGCCTGAACCCGACAATTTAAAAGCGAAAATTGGTCAGACTGTTTCCAATATTTACGCTTCTGAAGGATCAAAGCTGACGCCGAATCTGTCTTTGCTGGATAGCCGCTGGGAACTCTCTCCGGAAAGTAAATTAGGCACCTGGAACATTCGTTCTTATCAGCCGGTGTATTTGATGCCAGGTTTCTGGACATCAAACAAGAATGAATTACCCGAGAGTGAAAATCCCAACAATATAGAGACAGAGAAACAGAATCTCACCTCAACTGAAGCTAAGTTTCAACTGTCTTTAAAGACCAAGGCGGTTGAAAATATCTTGGGAGATAATGGCGATCTCTGGCTTGGTTATACCCAATCTTCACGTTGGCAGGTGTATAACTCGGAAGAATCACGTCCGTTTCGTGAAACCAACTATGAACCCGAAGCCAGTTTAATCTTCCGTACCAACTATGATCTTTTAGGTCTTAACTGGCGTATGTTGGGATTGACCATTAATCATCAGTCCAATGGCCGTTCTGATCCGTTATCACGTAGCTGGAACCGGGTGATGCTGAATCTCGGTTTTGAAAAAGACAATTTTGCCTTGATGGTTCGTCCTTGGTATCGCTTTGAAGAGAAGCGAGAAGATGATAACAATCCAGAAATCAAAAACTATATCGGCCGTGGAGACATGACCGCATTTTATCGTTATAAGGAGCATGATTTTTCATTAATGCTGCGACATACCTTAAAAGGTGGAGATGAAAATCGTGGAGCCGTACAGTTCGATTGGTCATTCCCGATCAGTGGGCGTTTGCGTGGCCAATTCCAGCTATTTGATGGCTACGGAGAAAGTCTGATTGATTATAATCACCGTGCCACGTATGTCGGTTTAGGTGTCTCATTGATGAACTGGTTCTAAGATTCCAAGTTTCATGACCTTATAATGAAAATAAAAAACCATGCCGATGCATGGTTTTTTCTAGGTAGATTAACCAATCTGGATTTCTGAAGGCGGATGTTTGAGACGACTCTTTTTGGGAGTCGCAATAAAATAAGCAAGCGTCAGTGGCCCTAGACGCCCGGCGAACATTAACAGCATTAGAATGATCAAACTGACAGGTTGTAGCTCCTCAGTTACCCCTCGGGACAAACCGACGGTACAGGCCGCAGACACGGCTTCAAACAACAGATCCAGAAAATCCTGCTCAGGTTCCAGGATTAATAAGCTCATAAAACCCATCATGATCAACGCTGCAGTAATACACACGACGGCCAATGCTTTAAACGTAGTTTTTTCAGGAATAGAGTGATTAAACAGCCGGATCTCATCTTCGCGTCTTAAAAAACTGATTACGCTGATGACCACAATAATAAACGTACCGACCTTAATGCCGCCCGCCGTACTTAAGGAACCTCCACCAATAAACATTAGAAATATGGTAACTAGAGTGGATGCATCACTCATTTGTTCCATTGGCAAGCTATGAAAACCTGAAGAGCGGGGAACGGTGGCATGGAACCAGGCATTCACGGCCTGATCGCCCAAACTCATGAGACCTAAGGTCTGTGGATTGGAAGCCTCCAATAGCCAAAGTACGATAAAAGCACTTAGGTTCAGACCCAGAATCGTTGAGAGGATTAGCTTGCTGTTGGTACTCAACTTACGCCAGCGCTTATGTTCTTTGACGTCCATCAGCACCAGAAAACCGATACCGCCAATGATATACAGCATACTGATGGTAAAGGTAATCAGATACTGTCCTGAAAAGCTCATCAAGCTATTTGGAAATAGTGAAAATCCACCATTATTAAAAGCGGAGACGCTATAAAAAGCTGCATAAAATAGTGCATCGCTAAACTGATATTCTTTGAGCCAAGCCAAAGTCAGAATCAGCATACCGATTGCTTCAAAGAATAGAGAATATAAAAACACGGCTTTAATGGTAAAACTGACTTTTTTCAGACTGGTTTGTCCGATCGACTCCTGTGCCATGACTTGTTGTTTTAGCCCCATTTGTGGTGCCAGGCTCATCACTGCCAGAATGGCAAACGTCATAAAACCCAAGCCGCCGCATTGCAACAAAAACATAATCACGATTTGGCCGAATACCGTATAGGCTTCACCGACATTTACCACCGATAGCCCGGTAATGGTCACAGCAGAAGTTGCTGTAAATATCGCCTCCAGCCAGCTGATTTCCCCATGATGTGCAATAGGCAGCATCAGCAGCAGTGAGCCGATCAGAATTAATCCGAGAAAACCGAAAGCCAGTAAGCTTGGAGGACTGAGGTTAATCATCCTGTGTTGCTTTAAATCAGAACTTTTCATAGATGTTTAAAATATTTAGCAAGACGGCGCAAAGGTTCCAGCAATCCTTCAACCAGTAAAATATCGCCTTCCTGAAGAATCTGATTGGCATCTACGTGATATTGCAATGTAGATCCGCGTTTATGTAATAAGGTCGTGATTTCAGGAGCATGCTTCATCAACTGATTCAGTGGCGTACCATGATGATCCGCATGAATTTCAATTTTGACAATATAATGATCATCCTCAAGCGCCATATAACGACTGACCATCGGATAGCTTAATGACTGGGCCACCCGAACGCCCATATCTTCTTCAGGGTGAATGATTTTTTCAACATTGAGATGGGTCAGAATCATGTGGTGGGATTTGGATTTGGCCTTTACCCAGATTTTCTTCACGCCCATATTTTTTAAATGCAATACACATAGAATGCTGGCCTCAATATCCTCTCCAATCGCAACGACAACGGCATCACAGCGCTGAATATTCAGCTCGTCTAGTACATGTTCATCGGTTGCATCGGCAATCACAGCATGGGTTAGTTGATCGGAAATATTTTCGACATATTTTTTATTCAGATCGATCCCTATCACTTCATGCTTCAGACTGATCAGCTGCGTGGCCACGGTCGCACCAAAACTGCCAAGCCCAATGACTGCAAATAATGCCATTTGCTATCCTTAATTATTCTAAATAAAGTATTTTGAGTTATGTTAGCGTTAATCTAATCCAAGATGTTTGAAGTTTTACATAATTGATATAAATCGTTTATTTAGAAAGGAAAAGAACTAAATGGTTGAGAATTGTGTGCTTGATTGGGGAGCTATTGCAACGATTGCTGCCGCAATTTTAACGGTTATCGTGGCTTACTGTATTTCAAAGCAATGGAAAACACAAAAGAGAGTTGAGAGAGTTTCAAATATTGCAAAGGAAGTCCATCTGGATATTACAAAATTTGATAAATATTTTGCCCAATATATTGCTTCGCATATTGATAATTTAAATGAAGGACCTAATGAGGGGAATGTATACTATGGTATTGAAAAAGAATTGAATCCGATTATTTATGATTTATATGTAGGTATGATTTCTAATTTAGAGATCATTCTTGAAGTAGAAAAAGATAAAGATCTTGAACAGCTAAAGGGAAGATTAATTAAAACTTACGAAAAACTTGATCAGCTTCAAAATGATATTTTACATTTAGCTATATTTAGTAAAGATAAAATTTTAGATGATGATCGCAGGAGATATCACAGTATTGATATTAAAGTTGCACACGAAGTTTTAACTACAACTCTAAATAGTTTAAAAAAATCATTAATAAAATTTATTGTATACAAATAAAAAAACCGCCTCGAAAGGCGGTTTATGTTTGAAAGAATTACTTCAAGAAACGTTGATAACCCAGATTATTGGTAATTTCCTGATATGGATAGGTAATGGTCTCGAGAGTTTCGATCAAGCCGTCCGGATTCTGTTGTGCATCGGTTGCTTCAAGGCCCACCAGAACACGTCCTTCAGCAGCGCCGTGGTTACGGTAGTGGAACAGGGTAATGTTATGGGTTGGGCCAAGACGTTCCAGGAACATCAGTAAAGCGCCAGGACGCTCTGGGAATTCCACTCGGAACAGGCGTTCATTTTCAATGTCGGCATGACCACCGATCAGGTAACGGATATGCAGTTTGGCCACTTCATCATCAGACAGATCATCAACGTCATATTGGAATTTTAAGGTTTCATAAATTTCCTGACGTTCTTTCTCGCCATTTTTCAGACTAATACCGACAAAGACCTGTGCCGCAGAAGCATCGCTGGCACGGTAGTTAAATTCAGTAATATTACGGCCTTGTAATGCACGGCAGAAACTCAGGAATGAACCTTTCTGTTCCGGAATGGTCACGGCAAAAATCGCTTCTTTGCGTTCACCCAATTCGGTACGTTCAGCGATATAGCGTAAACGGTCGAAGTTCATGTTGGCGCCGCAGACAATCGACACCATGTTTTTCCCTTCGATGCCATGTTCAGCCACGTATTTTTTGATGCCAGCCAGTGCCATTGCACCAGATGGTTCTACAATGCTACGGCATTCGTCATAAGTGTCTTTAATCGCTGCACAGACTTCATCCGTATTCACCAGCACTACATTCGGTTCCACGATCGGGCCTGAATTGTCCGACTTTTGCAGACGAATCACATCAAATGGTTTTTCGCCAATTTGGGCTACGGCTGTACCATCAGCAAATAAACCTACAGATGGAAGAATCACACGCTCATTTGCTTCTAAAGCAGCTTTTAAACAGGCAGATTCGTCGTATTCCACTGGAATGACTTTAACGTGTGGTGCGACATCACCTAAATAGGCTGCAACACCTGCGATCAGGCCGCCACCGCCAACTGCGACAAACACATAGTCGACATCACGCCATTGACGTAGAATTTCATTGGCAATGGTGCCTTGGCCAGCAATCACCAATTCATCATCATAAGGTGGAATGAAAGTCATGCCATCTTCCTGGGCACGTTGAATCGCATATTTATTGGCAACATCAAATGAATCACCATGTAAAACCACTTCGCCACCCAGACGTTTAACCGCCTGCACCTTGATATCAGGCGTGGTTTTAGGCATCACAATAATCGCGCGAATACCCAGCTTTTTCCCTGAGAGTGCCACGCCCTGTGCATGGTTACCCGCTGAAGCAGTAATAACGCCACGTTCCATTTGTGATTTCGGTAATTGACTAATACGGTTATAGGCACCGCGTAGCTTGAATGAAAAAACCGGTTGTAAATCTTCACGTTTAAAGCGGATGTTATTATTGAGTCGTTCGCTAATTCGTGGCGCTGCTTCGAGTGGAGTTTCGATTGCAACATCGTAGACCGTTGCTTGTAAAATTTGTCGAACCAAACGAGACAGCATGTTAATTTTCCATCTAACAGTTTAAAATAGGGGCTTATTGTAACAAACCACACGGCTTTGCGGTTTAAAAAAGCTGCAAAAGTCCAAAATAGTTGAGTGAAGCCATGAGTCTATATGCAACCCAAGATGAGAAAAAACAAGCAGCAGCTAAAGCCGCTTTAAAACACTTGCCAAAAGGGGGCATTTTAGGCGTAGGTACAGGCAGTACTGTAAACTTTTTAATTGACTTATTACCTGAGCTGCAATTGGAAGCTGCGGTAGCCAGTTCAGAAGCAACTGCACAGCGCTTAAAAAAGCTCGGTATTGAAGTAGTGGATATGAACTCTGTCAGTGGTTTAGATGCCTATGTCGATGGCGCAGACGAAATTGATCGTCATATGCATATGATCAAAGGTGGCGGCGCAGCATTGACACGTGAAAAAATTGTTGCCTCTATTGCGAAAAAATTTGTGTGTATCGTGGATGATTCAAAATGGGTTGGACAATTGGGTCGTGAGTTTCCGCTTCCTGTAGAAGTGATTCCAATGGCGCGTTCTGCGGTTGCGCGTAAAATCGTATCTTTAGGTGGCGATCCTGCTTATCGTGAAGGTGTGGTAACTGACAACGGTAACGTGATTTTAGATGTATATAACCTCAATATTCTGAATGCGCTTGAACTGGAAAAAACCTTAAACGATATTCCGGGCGTGGTGTGTAACGGTATCTTTGCGATCAACAAAGCAGATATCGCAATTGTCGCGACGGATAACGGAATTGAAGAGCGTACAGCGGTTTAATTTTAAAATCTCCCCAAATCCTGAACAGAAGTTAAAGTACTGCTTTAACTTTTGTGCAAGAAAAGCCTCATTTTAGATTTTTTAAGAGGAGCTTTTCTCCCTCCTTAATAAAGGTGAGTAGCACTGCTACGCAAGGGGGAGGATTAAAAAAATGATTAAATATAAAAAATGACCTTATCCGACCTACCCGAAATTCAAATCACCCGAAATGTCCGTTCAACACGGTTACGTTTGCGTGTCGATGCAACACAGATTCGCCTTACAGCACCGGTTTTTTGCAGCAAAAAACAGATACAGCATTTTATTGAACAATCTGAAAGCTGGCTGATTAAAACCTGGCAATCCCAGCAGGAAAAAATCGAAAATATTGACCGGACGCTACCGAGTGAGCTGCGGTTATTCAATCTAAAAGCAGCAGTAAAAATTTCTTATCACAGCCAGAAAAACAACTTTATTTTTAATGATGAAAATTTACAGCTTCGGATCAGTGACCGACATCCTGAAGAATATTTAAAAACTTTCGTGATTGCCTACGCAAAAGAACAGCTTCCTTCATATTTAAATCTCGTCTCACAACAATGTCATTTGCCTTTTAAAAACTGCAACATTAGACATCCCAAAACCCGATGGGGCAGTTGTTCTGCCAAACATGACATTATGTTGAACAGCGCGCTGGTATTATTTCCTGAACAAGTCGCGCGTTATGTCGCTGTCCATGAACTGGTACATACAAAGCATTTTGATCATAGTCCACGGTTTTGGGCAGAAGTTGCCAAGCATGATCAGCATTTCCAGCAGCATCGTATAACGCTGAAAAATACGCCGTTGCCATATTGGTGGGGTGCCTAAAAGCATAATTAATAAGTCCATATAACTCTATTAAAATAGCCTAAGCAATCTATGCATTTAATCCTCTAAACCGGCCTTATCCTACTGATCAATTAAAAAACCAGCAAACCCCAGTGAAATGGTTTAGAAAACCTCAACTTCCTGTCATACTAGGCCTTATAAAGGAAACATTTATTTGAGGTAATCATCGTGATTTCAGTGGGTATTGTGGGTGGTACGGGTTATACAGGCGTTGAACTTTTGCGTCTTTTGCTACGACATCCAGATGTAAATGTAACAGCACTGACATCACGTACTGAAGCAGGTCGTCGTGTAGATGACATGTTCCCAAGCTTGCGCGGGCATACCAATCTTAAATTTTCTGATTTGAGTCTGGGTTTATTAAAATCATGCGATGTGGTGTTCTTTGCAACGCCGCATGGTGTCGCAATGAAACATGCCGAAGAGCTGGTTGCTGCAAATACCAAAGTGATCGACTTAGCGGCAGATTTTCGTTTACAAGATCTTGAACAGTTTGAAAAATGGTATGGCATGCAACATGCATGTCCAGAACTGTTAAAAGATTCTGTTTATGGTTTATCTGAGCTAAATCGTGAAGAAATTAAAAAGGCCAGTGTGATCGGGAATCCGGGGTGTTATCCAACTACAGTTCAGTTGGGTCTGGCGCCAGTCTTAAAAGCGGCTGAAGCATTGGTGAAACCTGAAAGCATTATTATCGATGCCAAATCTGGTGTATCAGGTGCAGGTCGTAAAGCCAGTCTGGGCATGATTTATTCTGAAAATTCCGATAATTTTAAGGCCTATGGTGTAGCGGGTCATCGTCATCACCCTGAAATTGTCGAAGCATTGGAAAAAATTTCAGGTCAAAAAAATGTGTTTGATCATATTTTATTTGTACCGCATTTGGTGCCGATGATTCGTGGTATGTTGTCGACCATCTATATCGATTTAACTGAAGCAGGCCAATCAGCAGATTTACAAGCGCTATATGAGCAGTTCTATGCCAATGAAGCATTTGTCGATGTTATGCCGGCGGGTAGCTCACCCGAAACCCGTTCAGTGCGTGGAGCGAATCAGTTGCGTATTGCCTTGTATAAGCCACAACCAACGAAACTGGTTGTACTGGTTGCACAAGACAATCTGGTAAAAGGGGCAGCAGGTCAGGCTGTACAAAACATGAACCTGATGTTTGGTTTTGCTGAAGACGCTGGCTTAAATAATATTGGTTTATTACCATAAAAAACGTATTAGAACTTCACACACATTTAGATTTGCATTTAAATGTGTGTCTTGATTAAAGCAAACAAGAGATCAAAATGCCGAATAACGAGTCAAATACGACGCTTCCTCAGGAACCCGGTACTAAGAAACCATTCATGAAAGGCAATACCCCCTTAGCCATTGGTGCGGCTGTATTGATCTTAAGCAGTGGCGTACTCGGATATACCGTAGGACATCGTCAGGGTTTGACTGCGGCGGGTTATGATGCGGATGCAGAGCAACTGGTCGATGTGGTACAGACTCAGAAAGCCAGTCTGGAAACACTGAACAAGACGCTGAATACTGCGGTTCAGGAGCGTGATCTGGCGGTCAGCAATGCCAATGATCTGTATCTGGCCATGACCAAGGCACGTGATGAACAGGTGCAGGCCGAAAGTGTGGGAACCATTTATCGCGAAATTTTGCGTCAGCGTGGTGGTTTGGCATTGGCGGTTCAAAACCTGTCGATTAAACCATTACCCGAAAATGCCTTTGAATACCAGATTGATCTGGTTCAGGTCAGTCCAGGCAAAAGTCGTGCTTCAGGTAGTGTGGAACTGCGCCTGATTAAAGGGACTGAAATTCTGGTGGTACCACTGGAAGATAAAAACTTTAATTTTGAAAATTATGAGCGACTCACTGGCCGCTGGACCATGCCGAAAGGCTTTAAACCAGAATTTATTGAAGTGCGTCTTACTGGTGCCAAGCCTGTGATTCGTCGTTTTAGTTGGGAACAGGGCAAAGCAGTCGAAAATCAGTCTGCCACCTTGTCAGAAATTCCGAAAACCGAAGCAAATGCAAATTAAGTGTGAAATATAAATCTTATGCCAAGCAATAAACGTCAAATGTGTTTAAGTGATATTAAAAATTCTTTTAATGAGTCTGGAATCGTTGATTGGCATATCAGCCCACGTTTAGCAAATGAACCCTCTGAAGACGGTGATTCTGACCTAGCTGTACAGACTGCACCGCCAGAACTGAAACGTCCACCGTTGTATGCGGTTGTTTTATTAAATGACGACTATACGCCGATGGAGTTTGTAATTGAAATTTTACAACAATACTTTGCAATGAATCTTGACCAAGCTACACAAGTAATGCTAACTGTACATTATGAAGGAAAGGGTGTAGCTGGGGTTTATCCTCGAGACATTGCGGAGACCAAAGCGAACCAAGTCAATAATTATGCTCGATCACAAGGTCATCCGTTACTTTGCCAAATAGAGCCTAAAGATTAAGGGGGTTACATGCTCAGTCGTCAATTAGAAGTATCACTACGTTTGGCTGTCAGCATGGCTCGTCAAAAGAGACATGAGTTCCTGACCGTAGAACATTTATTGTTAGCCTTGCTCGACAATGATTCAGCCGTGAATGCTCTCAAAGCATGTGGTGCGGACATCATCGTGTTGCGTAAGGAATTAGAAGAGTACGTAGAACAACATACCCCTAAACTTAGTGAAAATAGTGATCAGGCACCACACCCGACAGAAAGCTTCGACCGGATCTTGCAACGCGCGATTTTTCACGTGCAGTCAAGCGGCGGCGATCGTACTGTAGAAGGTGCTGATATTCTGGTTGCCATGTATTCTGAGCGTGACTCATTTGCAGTCTATCTGCTGAAACGTCATCAAATTAACCGTCTGACCCTGACTCAGTACCTGTCTCATGGTACCCGTAAAGAAGATGTACAGTCTGAAGAAGAAATCGAAGATCTAGATGGCGAATCAGCATCTTCAGCAAGTTCAGGTCCACTTGAACTTTATACCACTAACCTGAATGTTGAAGCACAAAAAGGTAAGACCGATCCACTGATTGGTCGTGAAAAAGAAATCGAGCGTGCCGCGCAAATTCTTTGCCGCCGTCGTAAAAATAACCCACTCCTTGTCGGTGATCCAGGTGTCGGTAAAACCTCGATTGCTGAAGGGCTGGCTTGGTTAATTGTCAATGGTAAAGCGCCAAAACCACTGGAAAATGCTGAAATTTTCAGTCTGGACATTGGTGCTTTGGTGGCAGGAACCAAATACCGTGGCGACTTTGAAAAACGCTTGAAACAGCTTTTAAATGCGTTGAAAAAGAAACCTGAAGCAGTGCTGTTTATTGATGAAATTCACATGATTATTGGTGCAGGCTCGAGTATGGGCAGTACCATGGATGCATCGAATCTGATCAAACCGGCGCTGGCAAATGGTTCTTTACGCTGCATCGGGTCAACCACATTCCAGGAATACCGTCAGGTCTTTGAGAAAGATCATGCTTTATCGCGTCGTTTCCAGAAAATTGATGTGAATGAGCCATCTATTTCTGAAACTATTGATATCCTACGTGGTCTGAAATCGAAGTTTGAAGATTTCCATCATGTGGAATATGAAGATCAAGCCTTAGTGTCTGCGGTAGAACTTTCTGCGAAATTTATCAACGACCGTTTCTTGCCAGATAAGGCGATTGATGTCATTGATGAAGCCGGTGCTCAGCGCCGTCTCAAAGCAGAACAAGATGACAGTTTAATCACCGTAGAAAATATTGAAGACATCGTTTCTAAAATTGCGCGTATTCCTCCGAAAACTGTCTCTAAAGATGACAAGAGTGTGCTGGAAAATCTTGAGCGTGATTTAAAACGTGTGGTCTTTGGTCAGGATGAAGCGATTGAGGCCTTGGCTTCTGCAATTAAACTGTCACGTGCCGGTTTGAAGTCTCCAGATAAGCCTGTAGGTAGTTTTGTCTTTGCGGGTCCTACAGGTGTTGGTAAAACCGAAGTGACCAAGCAGCTCGCGAAACAGATGGGTGTGGAACTGGTTCGTTTTGATATGTCGGAATACATGGAACGTCATGCAGTGTCACGTTTGATCGGTGCACCTCCGGGCTATGTCGGTTTTGATCAGGGTGGCTTGCTCACCGATGCGATTCACAAAAATCCGCATTGTGTGCTGTTGCTAGACGAGATCGAAAAAGCGCATCCAGATGTATTTAACCTGTTATTGCAGATCATGGACCATGGTTCATTGACTGATAATAATGGACGTAAATCTGACTTCCGTAACGTGGTCTTGGTACTGACTACCAATATTGGTGCTGAGAGTATTTCTCGTACTAGCATCGGTTTCATGGAACAAGACAATAGTAACGATAATCAGGAAGCGATGAAGAAAGCCTTCTCGCCAGAATTCCGTAACCGTCTTGATGGCGTGATCCAGTTCAAGGCATTACCAAGCAGCATTATTGAAAATGTTGTAGATAAATTCCTGACAGAACTCCAGGCACAACTGGATGATAAAAAAGTCATGCTCGAAGTGGATCAGAGCGCACGTGAATGGATGTCTGAACATGGCTATGACCGTTTGATGGGTGCACGTCCAATGCAGCGTCTGATTCAGGAACACCTGAAAAAACCGCTGGCTGAAATGATCCTGTTTGGCGAACTGGCTGAAAATGGCGGTAATGTTGCAGTGTCTGTTAAGAAAGAAAATGGTAAAGCTGTCGGCTTAAAACTTGAAGTCTTTGAAGACCAGACTGCTGAACCCGCCTAATGAACGAAAAGGATTAAACCCGTGCTTGCACGGGTTTTTTCATGTGTTCATGTTTTAAATCATTAAATTCCTTCAAATAGTTCAATAAATAAATTATGGAAATTCAAGTTAGCAAGCTGTTCACGACATTTTTACTGTTTTTAGTCACGGCATTGATGGAAATTTTAGGCTGTTATTTTCCTTACCTGATTTTAAATCAGGGGAGAAGCCACTGGTTATGGATTCCGACAGCTCTGGCTTTAGCGGCTTTTGTCTGGCTGTTAACCTTGCATCCAGCTGCTTCAGGACGAATCTATGCCGCTTATGGCGGTATCTATATTTTTTCAGCGCTAATGTGGTTGCGCTTCGTTGATCAAGTGACTCTATCGCGTTGGGATCTACTTGGTGGCATGGTGGTAATACTGGGCGCGTTGATTATTATTTTGCAGCCGCAAGGCTTGGTGCGTTAGCAAGATATAACAGTAAACCTTATTAAAAAAGGCAGCCACAGCTACCTTTTTTTGTTTTTGGATTTTTTAATTTCAAATCAAACTTGATGTCTTATTTAGTTAGATTATTTTAATTTACAATCTTTCTGGGAAATATCAGTTTTATAGGTTTGTGTCTGCGAGTTCAGGCTGAGTTCAACCTTGTATGGGTTCTCAATCTGATAGCGATGTTCAAAGAAAATTTCACAATTATTGAGCAGATTATTGCGAATGACTTTCATCACTTCTTTGCGCCCCAGGTCTTTTTCAAACTGGCTAAAATCGGGCGTGATGATCATGCCTTTCAGTGTGGTTTTATTGGCACTTAACTGTAATTGTTCAATAATCGTATTTTGATCAATCTGCAACGGTAAAGTTCTGGAATCTTCTGCACTGAGCACTGCGAGTAATTCATTCAGTTCAGCTTTTTTCTGAATTTTAAATTTGCTGTCAATAATATTTTTTTCTTGAAGATATTGGTCAAATTCAGAAGCATGCACCGGTAAGGCAGCACTGCTAAAACCAGTCAAGAGTGCCAAAGCCCAATATTTTTTTTGCATTGTATAAAATCACTTTTTATTCCATTTCAACAATGATTATAAGAGCTGAGACAAAAAAAGCACCAGAGATTGGTGCTTAATTTGTGAAGATTCATCTTAAAAAATTAGTCTTTTTTCAGATTTTCATTAATCAGAAATTCAACCAAGGCTTTTTGCGCGTGAAGGCGATTTTCCGCTTCATCCCAAACCACAGCATTTTTATGGTCAAGCAGATTTTCTGAAATCTCTTCGCCACGATGTGCAGGCAAGCAGTGCATAAACAAGCAATCCGGATGTGCAAGATCCATCAGACGTTCATTCACCTGATAATCTGCAAAGGCTTTTTCACGGATCTTTTGTTCTTCTTCCTGGCCCATGCTTGCCCAAACGTCAGTCACGATCAGATCAGCATTCACCGCTGCATCTTCAGCAGAAGGAACCAGTTCCACACAATGGGCAAATTCAGACAGGAATTTTTCTTGTGGCTCATAGCCTTTTGGCGCTGCAATTTTCAGATTAAAGCCCCACATATGTGCAGCTTCAATATAAGAGTTACACATATTGTTGCCATCACCAATCCAGGCAACAGTTTTACCTTCGATTGAGCCACGTTGCTCTACATAGGTCTGCATGTCAGCAAGTAACTGGCAAGGGTGGTGGTCATCAGTCAACGCATTAATCACTGGAACTTTTGAATAAGATGCAAAACGCTCCACGATATCATGGCCGAAAGTACGGATCATCACAATATCCAGCATGCTTGAAATCACACGTGCAGAATCTTCAATCGGTTCACCACGACCTAACTGGGTATCGCGTGAAGACAGGAAAATCGCGCTACCACCAAATTGGCTCATGCCAGCTTCAAACGAAACACGCGTACGGGTACTGGATTTTTCAAAAATCATGCCCATCACTTTACCCACAAATGGTTGGAACACTTCATTGTTATGCTGTTTGCGCTTAAGCTCAATTGCGCGTTGCAAAATCTGGTTAAGTTCTAAAGTTGATAAATCGCGTAAGGTGAGAAAGTGACGGAGAGCCATTCGTTACTCCACAATAATTGCCGAAAAACTCGATCAACAATCAGTTGTTGGTTAGTTTAAGAAAAAATACGGAATCGGCTAATATACTATAAGCAATGAAAAATGCAAAAAAACTAGACTTTTTGATGACCGTCTAAAAAGCGATCCACACAATAACTGATGTATTTGTCGATTTCCTGATCATCTTCCTGTACCGGAATTCCCATCAGAATACGCCATTCCAGATTGCACAAAATACCGAAATACAGCTGCGCCGAATATTGTGGATTTTCGCAATGCAATAAACCTTGCGCATCTGCCTGTTCTAAAGCCGTGGCAATGGCACTTTGCACATGCACCGGGCCTCGCTCATGAATATGCTGAGCAAGTTCAGGATTACGCTGGCTTTGTTCCAGCACCAGACGCATAAAGGCCGAGTTTTCCGGTTGCATAATCTGGTGATAAAAATTAAGCAACGTGTGTACTAAATAACTACGAAAATCCAGTGCCATCAGTTCGATCGGAATACTGATATCTTCAAAAAACTTGATACGACGATAATCGCAGATGGCTTTAAACAAGCCCTCTTTATTGCCAAAGTACTTATAAATAGAGGCTTTAGAGCCACCGGCATGCTGGACGATATCATCCAGAGACACAGCATCATAACCCCGTTCCAGAAATAGCTCGGTTGCACTGATCAGCAGCGCAATACAACGCTCATGACCACGTTTGGTCTGTGGCAGATCTTTGGCGAGCGGTTCTAGGGCGAGGTCTTGCATAGGAGATAGTACATCAACATGTCAATAGAGATTGAAACGCCATCATAGCAAATATATGCACATATTTCATAATTGCGCCAGATAAGTGCGCTATTTGCTAATTAGGTAAAGCAAAACTTAAAAATTTGACTAAAGTTTTAGAGTATTTGTTCTATCAGGTTATGGAATGAGCAAGCCAAATGAGTATACTCGAATTTCAATAATTATAGCCAAGACTGTGGAAAAGGAAGATGACAGAACAAATGTCTGCAGGTTTAAGATTTAGACAAGCGCTTGAAGTCGAGAAACCATTGCAAATTATGGGCACGGTAAATGCCTATGCTGCCATGATGGCCAAACAGGTCGGTTATAAAGCCATTTATTTATCAGGTGCGGGTGTCGCGAATTATTCTTATGGTTTGCCTGATCTGGGCATGACCAGCCTGGATAATGTTCTTGAAGATGTACGCCGGATCACTGAACGTGTGGATACACCTTTACTGGTTGATATCGATACCGGTTGGGGCGGTGCATTAAATATTGCCCGCACGATTAAGCAGATGATTGCAGCAGGAGCCGCTGCGGTTCATATTGAAGATCAGGTGGCACAGAAGCGTTGTGGTCATCGTCCAAATAAAGAAATCGTATCGCAGCAAGAAATGGTCGATCGTATCAAAGCGGCTGTAGATGCGAAAACCGATTCAAACTTTGTGGTAATGGCGCGTACCGATGCGCTGCAAAAAGAAGGCCTGCAAGCCGTGATTGACCGTGCTTCTGCCTGTGTTGAAGCGGGCGCAGATGCGATCTTTGCTGAAGCGATGACCGATATCACCATGTACCGTACAGTGTGTGATGCGGTCGGTGTTCCAGTCTTGGCAAATATTACCGAATTTGGTGATACACCCTATTATACGGTAGATGAACTGGCTGAGCAGGGTATTGGCATGGTGCTGTATCCATTGTCAGCGACACGTGCAATGCAAAAAGCTGCACTTGAAGTGATGCGTTCGGTGCGCGAACATGGTACTCAGGTAAATGTGCTGGATATTATGCAACAACGAAAAGAACTCTACGAATTTTTAGATTATCACAGCTTCGAAGACACATTAGATAAACTGTTTAAACAGGAGAATTAAAAAAATGGCTGAAGGAAAAGTACTCACTGGCGCAGGATTGCGCGGACAAGTGGCAGGTAAAACCTCACTTTCAACAGTAGGCAAAAGTGGCGCAGGTCTGACCTATCGCGGTTATGACGTGCAGGATCTGGCTGAACATTGCCAGTTTGAAGAAGTCGCTTATCTGATTTTCTTCGGAGAATTGCCGACTGCAGAGCAATTGGCTGCCTACAAAGCCAAACTGAAATCCTTGCGCACTTTACCTCAGGCATTAAAAGAAGTCCTTGAGCGTATTCCTGCGGATTCGCATCCAATGGATGTGATGCGTACTGGCGTTTCCATGCTGGGCAATCTTGAAACTGAGCAGTCTTTTGAGCAGCAACAGGATATCGCAGACCGCATTTTGGCAACTTTGCCGGCAATCATTTGTTACTGGTATCGTTATAGTCATGACGGCGTACGTATTGAAGAAAATACTGACGATGATTCGATTGGTGCACAGTTCCTGCATCTTCTGCATGGTGAAAAACCAAATGAGCTACATGAACAGGTAATGAATGTTTCCTTGATTCTGTATGCAGAGCATGAATTCAATGCTTCGACTTTTACCGCTCGTGTGTGTGCATCAACGCTGTCAGATATGCATTCCTGTATTACCGGTGCAATCGGTTCCTTGCGTGGCCCTCTACATGGCGGTGCCAACGAAGCTGCGATGGACATGATCGAAAACTGGAAGTCGCCTGAAGAAGCTGAACGTGAAATGCTGGGTATGCTGGAACGTAGAGAAAAAATCATGGGCTTCGGTCATGCGATCTATAAGGACAATGATCCGCGTAATGGTATTATTAAAGTCTGGTCGGAGCGTTTAGCCAAAGATGTCGGTGATACCGTACTTTATCCAGTGTCAGTGCGCTGCGAAGAAGTCATGTGGCGTGAGAAGAAATTATTCTGTAATGCGGATTTCTTCCATGCTTCGGCTTATCATTTCATGGGCATTCCAACCGAGTTGTTTACCCCGATCTTTGTTATGTCACGTGTGACAGGTTGGGCAGCGCATGTGATGGAACAGCGTGCAGATAACCGTATTATCCGTCCAAGCGCGGACTATACCGGTCCAGAACTACGTAAAGTAGTGCCAATCGCTGAGCGTTCTACAGCGGCTTGATCCGTAAATGTCCTAGAATAAAAATAAGGTCTCAATTGAGACCTTATTTTTTTTAGTGAATTCTGTTATCGACTTAACAGTGCCGGATCTTCAATGCTATAACCTGTTTCAAAAGGAATACCCAGATACTTTACTATTACCAGGGTTTTATTCTGTTTCGGAACTTTATAGGCCTGGCTAATTTTCAAGCCTTGCTGATAACTGACTGCTTGCTGAACCGGACTTTTTTGTAAGCTGGATTTTACTTGATATTGATAGGTCCATTTTGGCACTTTTTCCTGAGGATCATGCCAGGCAGGCGCGCTACCTTTTTTTGTCTTTAACACCTTAAGCTGTAGTTTTGATTTTTGAATTGGATTTAATGGAACTAAACGTTTTTTGATTTTGGCAATGTCCTGATCAAACTTGCGACTGTCTTGATCATAATCGATGCGCTTGGTTTTAGGATTGATATATAAGGAATTGACCTGAACCAGTTGATTTGGTTTTTGGGATTTAAAATTATAATAATATAGTTGAGGCAAGCGTCCACGACCATCAAGATAATGACGCATGATATAAAGCTTCTGTTCTTTGACTTCATAGCCTAGAACTTCAATATTTTGTGGACCGCCTACGGTAGCGAAAGCCAGAGTGGGCAAGCTCAGAGGGAGCAGGAGCAGTGCAGTTTTAATATTCATGGTCATTCCACCCTCAAAAAAATAGATTGGCATTTGATCATGCCAATCTATCTTAAAATACGGTAGAAATAATGAAGCTTATTCAGGCTATACAGTAACTTTGAAAGCTTAGCTGTTATTCAACAGATTGATCATGTCATGTGCAACCACAGCTGACAGTTTGTTGAGGCGTTCAAGTGGCGAGCCTTTGAGATAATACTGGAACTGATGGATTTGCGTGCCGTCATTAATGGCCACAAAAAATGTTCCTTCCGGTTTCTCTGGTGTCGCGCTACCACCTGGTTTAAGTAACCCTGTACAGGCGATAATCCAGTCAGCATCACGGAACATTTTTTTACCTGCTTCCGCCAGAGCAACTGTTACCGGCATAGATTCCGCAGTATGACTATTGATCAGATTCTTGGAAATGCCCAATACTGAAGTCTTGACACTTACATCGTAACAGATCAAACCACCAATCAGAATTTCGGCACCTTCTCCTTTACAAATGGAGAACTGGCTACTGAGATATCCAGAACTTGCGCTTTCGATACAGGCAATTTTTATGTTTTTCTCTTCGAGTAAGC
This sequence comes from Acinetobacter sp. YH12226, assembly GCF_013417805.1. GTDB lineage: Bacteria > Pseudomonadota > Gammaproteobacteria > Pseudomonadales > Moraxellaceae > Acinetobacter. Next base: position 57,960 of record NZ_VPDG01000010.1, read on the forward strand.
CGCAACAGGTTTTTATCATAGTCTCTATATTTTCTTTGTGGGAGTGATTTTAGATCAATTTAGACAGATTTTTTCTGTCGATCAACTCCAAGTATATTTATATTTTTATGAAAGTTAAAATTTTTTTCATAGATTAGTGTAATTTCATGTTGATCTGATCGCAAAATCTGAATGGTTAAAGCTTGGGCTATTTTCAAAAATAGAGGTTTCTTCTCAGGCGGAACAGTGGTAAAAATAAAAATAAAGTGCTTAGTGAAAGTAGGGTGTTGGAATGAAAACCACAGTAAAATATGTAGTCTTAAAAAGTCTTGACTATCAATTGGGTACACCATTATTTCAGGAAGAAATTGACGCTGATGGTCAATATTTTGATCAGATACCAAGCACAATTTCTTATCAGAACTTACAGTTCAAAGTAAAAAGCAAAGAGCTTAAACGTTTGCATCTGGCCGAAGAGCAGGAAGATACTCAAACGATTATCGTCAAAGTAGTCAATATCTAATAAAAACTGAATAGAATAAGCCTCTTTTAAAGAGGCTTATTTATTATAAATAGATTAATAAATATAATTACAAACAATGATTTGACCTAAGTTAATACCAAAGTAATAGCTAAAACTATTTGAATTAAAGTCAAGATAAATTCGAAACAGCTTAATTGTTATTGGTGAGGTCATGTTAAGTATCGTATTTCCTCACAGTTAAGAACATTCAAAAAGAATTGTATTTTTAATGTTTTATTTAATTTTTTAAAAATATAGAAGATTTAGATTTGTTTTTTTATATTTATAAATATCAATAGTATAGTTATTAAGTGGTTCTGTTTAATAACGCTTTTTAAATTTTATTAAAAATTTTCCTATATATGAAATAGGACTTAAGTTATTCCTTTTATTGGATAATAAATTTTTGACCTATAAAGTCTTTCATTATGTTTCTGTTGCATTATATCAGGTAATTTATGTTGCGCATTAATCTCCACTTCAAGTACTTATCTTACTATTTTTTACATTGAATTAATCTGTAACAGGTTAAAGGTTGGCGAAATCTGAAAAATGCGTAGAGTAGATATTAAGTCGAAACCTATCGGCTTTTAATTTAAAGCAAATAGTAAGGAATACCACCATGGCTAATAATCAACAGCAAGACCAACAGAAACAGCAACAGCAACAGCAACAACAGCAACAGCAACAGCAAAATCAAGATCAGCAGCGTCAACAAAACAACCAGCAAAACCCAAATCAGCAACAAAATAACCAGCAACAACAACAGCCGCAGGGTGGTCAACACAACCAGCAACAGCGCGACCAGCAGCAACAAAACCAGCAAGGCCAACAGCAACAACAGCCACAGCAAAACAGTAACCAGCAACAACAACGTTCACGTAATCAACAAGATCAGTGAAAGCCACAGCGTTAATCTTTTTTAAGAGATATGCTCTTCATAAAAAAACCGCCTGATTCAGGCGGTTTTTTTTATATTTCATTGCACGATTAGACTAAGTATTTATTAACACTGAATATTGGCTTTTAGCTTGTAGAAATTCAAGGCATTGTCTAGGTCGGTGAGCAACTCTTTTTCTGTATATTCCTTGGGTGCAAGTTTTAGCAAGGCAGGCATATAGTTATTTTTATATTCTTTAGGATATTGTTCACACAGGATACGTGTTCTTTCTTCCAGACTAATTGTTGAAGAGTCAAGTTTGTCCAGATAAGCACTCAGTTGATTATCTGATTGTTCAAACTGCACTTTAATGTTTGCATCAGCTTCTGCTGCACTCTCTGCTTGCTGTTTTTGGCAGCCGCTTATTGCCAGACTCATCAATAAAGTAATTAGTATGCGATTTTTCATGCTGCCAAAATATTGTTATTGCTCATATGAAAAATTATAGAGAGAAATGACTAAAAAGAAAGCAGGGATCTATAAACTTTATGAGACATTGAACATTCATAACATCCGATATTGACTGAAATAAGGAATTTTCTCCTACAAATCTGAATTAACCTATTCTCATTTATAGGTTTAGCAATTCTTTTTGGGTTTTGGTTATTTAATCGTCTTATTTGCCCATTAAAAAGATTTTTGGATAAATTACAGTCATTTAATTAACAAAAGTAATGGTTTTTTCATATTTTGAAACATTGCATCTATATATCCTACACAGATTGGCTGCATGGCTAGTGATATCTTGGCGTCATTCTAAGAACTTAATGAAAATAATTAAAAATCAGCACATTATAGGGCCTGTTTAATTTAGGAGAGTTAAACAGGCTTTTTCTTTTCCGTCTTAAATCTGGTTTTTTCTTTGCTGATTGTATTTTTTGCTCACTCTCTTTCACATAAGTTTTCATACACAACATAAAGCCTGAAAATTCACTCAGGAGAGATACATGAATAGATGTTATTTATATATCTCTTTTCACGAAAAGACAGGACAAAGCTATGATGAGATGTATATGCGCATTTGGCATGGGCGTGATGGTCGGCTGTTGTTTTAAATCTTGCAAAGAGAAAATGTGTCAGATGATGAGCAGCAAGCATTGTAAAAGTGATCATTGTAAAAAGGATCAGACGACTCAAGCTGAAGAGCCTGTACGAACTTAGCCCCAAAAGCTTCAATTTTACTTAAAGGCTAAACAGAGCTGAGTACTGAAGTTGTTCTAGATCGCTGATCCAATCATTTTGTATTGAGTCATTCTATATTTAAAGCAATAAAGCTTGATCCTGGATTGAGCTTTTTACACTCAGGAGAAAAACATGATGCAATTTATATTTTGTTTATTTGGTCTTCATGGTGCGACTGAAATTAACTACACGTGTGACCATGATGAGGTCAAACAGTGTCGTGATTGCTTGAAAAATATTGAATAATGTGCCAAATCATCAGACATATTAATGAAGATCAATCCCCGTTCAATCATCAGTTGGCGGGGTTTTTCTTTACTGATGAAATTTTTGGATCTAAACATAATTTCTCACAAGGAATACTTTATAAAAGAATCATTTCAATAGGATCAATAGGATTACGTTTTGATAAATTCTTAGCTGCTTAGAACTGGAATACAATAAAATTTATGCGTGTGATCACCCATGCTCGAATTCTTGAAGCAATTCAAAAGAGGCCACAGGCTGAAACTGCATTAGCTGGTGGGGATTGACTGATTAAGGCCAAGCATCCTAAAGGTTTTACTGAAATGAAAAGACTTTTTCCGGCAGTGGATAAGCTTAGAAAATTTCATGTATTCGATATCGGCTCGCACGCGAATTCATATTCTTTGCTGTACCATCTACGATCAGGCTGAACAGCTTATTTGCTCAGATGGACTTCAGGAATTGTGAAATGTAAAAGAGCACTTGAAGGAAAGTTTGTCTTTTAAAAAAACTGAATGTGCAACATAAATAACATTGATGTTTAGCACCAGATGTCATATTTATCTCTTAATAGATATATGAAGGAGATGCATATGACAAATAAGCCAGAGCAAGAGCAAGAATCAAATCCCCATAAAGAATCGAATGACGATAAAGGTAATCAGGCATCTTATAAGCATGTCAAACCAGAGAAAAAACCCAATGCAGAACCGGAAAATCCATTGAGAGAGCAAAAATAGCTTTTTCATATGGACGAAGCCCTAACTTGGTTTAGGGCTTTTTAATTTCCCGATAAACCTTGATCTCTAGGCTTTGCAATAAATTCATCTTTCATTTCAAAGAAAAATTCATGGGCTTGTTCATGATCGCAGTGCAACCAGTCATGTCGTGATTCTTCCGGAATCACAATAATCGAGCGTTTTTCGTCATTCGGGTCATGAAACTGTTTCATAAAGGGATGTTGATCTGAATTTATGGTCAGCATCGAAAATGATCTGATTTTCTCACCATCAATGTGTGCGTCATCATAAATCGCCGCCACGGTAAAAGGATTGCCATCTTCACGTGAAATGCCAAACCAGTGCGATTTACCGTCTATATATTTAGGTTCATAGAATGTATCGACGGGTACCAAAGCAAACTGGTTGTTTTTCCAGGCATGTCGGAAACTCGGTTTGGATGCCACTGTTTCAGTCCGTGCATTATAGGTATGCCGGCCATATCTCAATTCTTTCGCCCAGGCTGGAATCAGTCCGAAACGTGCGATATCCAGCTCAAACTCATCAGCACCGCGCATAATGATTGGGGCTGGCGCTAAAGGATAAACATGCGGTTTCATGCCCAGTTCGAGTTGCTCTTCATGAATATCTAATAAGGAAAGACGTTTTTTTGAGGGAAATTCATAGTTCGAGCACATAAATAACCTCTTTCATTCTAATTATTATTTGCTAAAGAATTAAAGTATAAAAATGATGGGCTCAAAACAATTCGAAATCGTAAGTATAGTTTTAACAGAAAGTAAGAATACGGATTAATATTAGTTTATCCTCTTTATAGAATAGTGCTCCTTTAAAGGACTATTCTATAAATATGAAGATTAAAATATTTGAGTTTTTAATGATTAAATACAAAAGCTCACCGGGTTATTTTGTAGGGCAGGTGTTCAAAGCTTTCCCTTGTTCCACTGAATGGATAAAGTTTCCAATTAGAAATTCACTCTGTCTTAAGGAATCACGATGATCTCCATTTTTGACGAGATGGAAGGCGATAGATTTCTGCTTCGTACATACCTGCTGATAGTAAGCATAAGTACCACGATCATCGACCAGTTGATCTTTCTCACCTTGTACCAGCAGAACCGGCACAGTCGGTGTCATATTCTCAATAGACTGTTCTTTTAAATAATTTGTCAAAGGTGCCAGATTTACATTTGATTTAAAGACAGTCTTAGGTGCTTGTTTTAGGTCAGATTGTAATTCTGACAAACAGCGACTGCGTGCATGATTAAGAATTTCTCCCATTTCTGGGCTCACTAAATTTGCTGGAGCAAGCAGCGGATCTGCAGCCTCTGCTCCTAAAAGCACAATTGGAAAAAATGCGGCGACATTAGTCGTGATTTGCGAATTGCTGGCAACATATTCAGCGATTCCTTCATATTGATAACCGCCTGGTGCCAGTGCAATTGCCCCGCGAAGATCAAATTCAGGCGCATCTTTTTGACCGGATGCTGCAACTTTAAGAGATGCTGCACCTCCTTGACTATGACCCATAACATACCAATTTTTACTAAAGTTATAAGGCTTTAAATGGTGGATCGCTCGTACAGCATCAACGACAGTATGCAACTGGCTTCGCGCATTCATATAAGGATGACCGCCCGGAGTGCCTAAACCTTGATAATCAGGTGCAACGACTGCATAGCCGCGAGCGAGCCAGGCATTCAATGCCTTAGCTGCGATTTGTTGATAGACATGGACTGGCCCACCCATATAATCGCCAGAGGGTGCACATGTATCAGCAACGCCAGTTGTACCATGCGCCCAAGCCAGAACAGGCCAGCCATCTTTAGGGAATTTGCCTTTAGGTAACAAGATATAGCCTGAAGTGACAATGGGTTCAGATTTTGTGCCACGACTGCGATAATTAATTAAGAAACGTTGTGAGGCATTCGTAAACAGATCAGTATTTTGTTCTTGTATAGATAATATTGTACCCGGTATTTTTTCCGAAATATGAGATGCTTGGATTTTGCTGTTATCGGGAAGTGGAGGAGAGGCTATTGCATATGTTGAACCTGAACATAAACAGCTCATGATTAATTTAATAATAGGAGATTTAATTTTCATCGCTGAAACCATTTTCCTTTTTATAATGTCATTTTTAATGTAGCAGCTTTATTTATGTTTCTAAATTAACTCTGCACAGAGTTTGTAAACTAAAGCTTTTAAGTTAAGGCGAATGAGCAGTACAACAGGTTATTTTAGTTTAGCTAATAACTTCATATAAGCACTTATATTTTAATGTGGTTCTGATCTGTGAGTAGAATTCATATCATGTCTAACCTCACTAATACGATCATAAATCACTTTTCGCATTCGGTTTATTACTCCCAGAGGTTTGTGCTCCGGTAGTGTATGCCATGGTGTAAAAGAGAGATTTTCACAAAACTTGTTTTGTTCAGGTGTATCAAAAACTTGCTGAGGAATGCGGATAGTTGCGACCTTGTAAAAAGGCGCCTCACTTTCTTGCCATTCAGTCATGGAATCTTCGACTGACATGGTGTTTGATGTTCTAGGCTGTATCAGAAACTCCATACATGCTTCACTTTTTTGCAAATGTTTGCGCAATTTTTCTCTTAGAAAATTATGATGCGGAGCATGTGGAAGAGGATCTGTCACTGTCGAACATGCTTGAGCTGAATACTTTACAGCTTGACGATCAGTGCCTATTCCTAATTGATAGGGCACCATAGACCAATATCTAGTTTGCAAAGGATTAGAAATTTTATTCCTCGTATTTAAGGCAATCCAGGTTCCTTTAGCTCCTAATGCAAAAGGAATATGCAGTTTATTAAAAAATCTATCGCTATTTATATCTTGCATAAATGACATATATCGAACTGGATCATTCACAAAAAAGACAGGATGATTGATCATAATGAAATCTTGAGTAGAGGTTTCATCATCTAAAAGCTTTTCTCCCGGTACTCCTAAAAGTTTTATCGCCATGCCACGGGCATCTTTTTTAATATCTGCTTGTTGGGCATCTTTAGAACCATTAGAGAAACGAATCCAGGCTTGATATGTTTTTCCAGGAAGAAAAACACCTTGAGCCAAGTTTTTAGGAAGAGCTTCATCTACTTTGAATTCTGCGCGTACACAACCGTGTGCTTTGGGATGGGCATCACGTAGCGCGATACCTGTGGAATATTCTTTCCGAATCGATATCTCAATTATATCTGCGATTTTTTCAGTTATATTTGCTTCATCAGGATAAAGACTTTCACTTAAATGATGATCTATATTGGGATGAATATTATCTTTTGAAGAGTTAGATGCTATAGGGGAAGCGTTAGCATATGCAGCACTACAAATACTTATTGCCATTAAAGAGAAAACTAGACCCGAGCATATAGGTCTTATAAAGTTAGGCATTGATTTTCTCCTTGCTATAAAGCTAGAGTTAGTTTTAATTTTTTAGCCTATGAACTGAAAATTCTTTGGACATACTTTAGCCATAAAACAATAATAATGTCTGTGTAATTATTGATCTTCAGATTTTAAGTCCATCCAATTCCTTCCTAAAACTGTTTCCACTCTTTGTCGTGTGCTCAATATAGAAGACGATTTATGTTCTTACTTTAATTTAACTCAACACAGAGTTTTTTACTTTAGCAAAATTTATCCATAAACTTATGAAAATTTATTTTTAGACTAATGCGAGATGCTCGTAGCAAAATCAAGAGTCGTCGAATACAGTGCTATAGAAATTTATTGAGTTTAAAATTTTGAAAATATTAGGATATATAAATCAATGCCAGTTCTAGCAATCCAGCATAGACTCAGTGGATTTTACTTTTTTTACTATGCGATTGTTGGGGCATTTATGCCTTTTTGGAGTCTGTATCTTGAAGATCAAGGCTTCAATTATCAGGAAATCGGGATTTTATCTTCTATTGCGATTGTTACCCGATTCTTTGCGCCGTTGATCTGGGGTTGGATTGCAGATAAATCCGGTAAACGCATGTTGCTGGTGCGTATTGCCACCTGGATGGAAGCCTGTATCTGGTTCATGATTTTTATTATTCCCAATAGCTTTCAATCTGTAGCTTTACTGATGCTGATTTTCAGTTTCTTTCAGAATGCCATTCTGGCACAGTTTGAAGGCGTGACTTTGTTCTGGCTCGGAGAAAAAAGAGCAGAACTGTATGGCAAAGTACGAAAATGGGGATCTGTCGGCTTTATTATCGGTGTATTCGGCTTGGGCGCCGTCTTTGAAATTATGAGCATCGGCATGTTGCCAGTCTTGTTGCTGTGTATTTCATTTCTGGCTTTTCTCTGGTCATTTACCATTAAAGAGCCCACGACGGCACCTACCGCCCAGAAACAGCTCGAGCCCCTATGGCCAATATTCAAACGCCCAGTGGTGTATAGTTTTTTCCTGATCGAATTGATTCTGCTATTTTCACACGCGCCGTTTTATAGTTTTTATAGCAATTATCTCAGTCAGGCGGGATTTAGCACCAGCCAGATTGGGCTGCTCTGGTCAGTCGGGGTCATTGCGGAAATCATCATGTTTGCCTATGCGACGTTCTTTCTGACACGCTGGTCATGGCGCCATCTGGTCACGTTATGCTTATTGATGACCGGATTAAGATGGTTCATCGTCGGGGTCTTTCCTACTTCATTCATGGCACAGTTTTTTGCTCAAACGATTCACGCTTTAAGTTTTGGTTTATTTCATATGATCGCGATGCGGGTGATTTTTCAGAACTTCTCTGCAGGGCAGCAAGGGCGTGGACAAGCGCTATATAGCACGATGTGGGGCATTGGTGTGGCGAGTGGCAGTATTCTGGCCGGCCATTATTGGGATCAAGTCGGCGGCACATCTATTTTTATCGCTGCTGCAGCATTGACCTTGCTTGGCTTGTTACTGATTTTCGGATTGCCAAATAAAGTCGAACTGCAAAAACAGGCTTGAAAATATTATCTCAACATTAAATACGGATTTTGGCGTATTGCCCAAACCACGGTTGTGCCTGCTCCAATTGGGCTGCCAGTTGTAGTAGCAGATCCTCACGGGCAAATGGTGCAATAAACTGTGAACCGAGCGGCAGGTTTTGTTCATTCCAGTACAGCGGTACAGACATCGCCGGGAGTCCGGTAATATTGGCCAGTTGCGTGAAAGGCACCCATTTCAGATTTTCTTTCACAATCTGGTCGACCAGTTTACCTTGCGCCAGCAAATGTGCTTTATTTAGTTTCAATAAAGCTTTAAGAATCGGTTTCTGCCAGTTTGGTGTTTTGACCTCACCATTTTTTGGCGCCACTGTCGCCGTTGCAGGCGTCAGGTACAGATCATAATTATCAAAGAAATGATTCATCTGGGTTACATATTGACCCCAGTTATTCAGGTTCTGGATATAATCAATCGCGCTGGTTTTGGCCCCAAAAGCTGCCAGCGCTAAAGAGTCCAGTTCAAAATCATTCGATCTAGACGGATAGCCTTTCTGAATTTCATTCAGCATAAATGAAAACTGGCTAAACCAGGTGGTAATAAAATCCTTGGCCAGTTGCATGCCATCAATGGCTGGGCGGTCTTCGACCACTTCATGGCCCAAAGATTCTAGCAATTTGGCTGTTTGTTCAATGGCTTTAATGGCATCCTGGGAAACAGGTGTGCCAATCGTAGAATAAGTGCTAAACGCAATTTTCAGTTTTTTTGGCGGTTGCTGAATCACATCCAGATAATGATGCTGTGGACGCTGAATCTTAAACAGTGAACTATGATCTTCACCATGGGTGGCATCCAGCATTGCAGCACTATCCCGTACCGTTTTGGTCAGTACATGCTGAATCGCGGCGCCATGCATGGCTTCACTCATTTGTGGTCCCCAAGGCGTGCGGCCACGACTCGGTTTCAGGCCAAACAGGCCGCAATAGGAAGCGGGGATACGTATCGAGCCGCCACCATCACCAGCACCCGCAATTGGTACAATTCCGGCAGCCACGGCAGAAGCGGAACCACCGGACGAGCCGCCGCTATTATGCTGTAAATTCCACGGATTTTTACAGCTGCCCCAAGCATCTGGTTCAGTAATACCTTTAATCCCAAATTCAGGAGTATTGGTACGTCCAAAAGTCACAATCCCGGCTTTTTCCCAGCGATTGACAATCTCGGCATTGGTCTCGGCGATATAACCAATCCGTTTTAAGCCCTGACAACCATAAGAAGTTGGATAACCGGCATATTCCTGAAACAGGTCTTTAACCAGAAAAGGCACACCGGCAAAAGGTCCGGACAGATTTTGCTGGCTCCGTTTCAATGCATGCTCATGCATCGGAATAATAATTGCATTTAGCTCGGGATTGGCAATTGAGCTACGCTCTAGTGCAGCAGATAAAAGTTCACTTGAATGTACTTGTTTATTGGCGACCAGATCAGCCAGTCCTAAACCGTCATATTGCAGATATTCTTCAAATTTCATTGCCATTCCCTAGTGTTGCTGCTTCAAGGTTGTAGATCATTTAGGCTCAAGATGCAAGCACCACCTGATTTCGCCCACGATGTTTGGCCTGATACAAGGCTTGATCTGCAATATTGATCAGGTTTTGCAGGTCTTGGGAGTTGGGTTCATTTTGATGGGTGATGCCCACACTCACGGTAATATACAGGGACGAGCCATCTGATTGATGCATCGGGGTTTTTTCCACTAGATCACGAATCCGTTCTGCAATAAGACGTGCTTCTGATGGTTCGGTATTCCAGAGTAGCAGTACAAATTCTTCTCCACCAATCTGTGCAAAAAGATCTTCAGCACGTAAATTGCAGCGAATGATTTCCGCAAAATGTTGCAGCACCTTGTCACCGACATGATGACCAAAATGATCGTTCAGGCGTTTGAAATAATCAATATCCAGCATGATGACTGAAAATTCCATCGTCTTGGCATATTGCAGTAAATATTCACCTTTCTGCAAGAAGAAATGACGATTCATGGTGCGGGTCAGACTGTCATGATTGGCCAGATAGAGAACCCGTTTAAACAGCTCATTGCGGTTTTGACTAATAATACAAAGAATAAGCGGCGATAAGGCCAGCATAAACAGCCCGATCCGGAGCGAAATATAAATCGTAGAATCTGCCAAGGTGTCATGCGTTGTGGCATAAAACCGCGTCAGGCTGTAATAGGTCAGGATAATCACAAAAGCGTTGATCATGGTCATGGTAAACAGGCGATAGGTCAACGCAGCCCAGATCAGTGCAGCCAGAGGGTAGAGCATTGCACCCGGGCCTGCAAAAATATTGGTAATGATGACACAGGCCACGACTGAAGATGCAGGTAAAAAATAGCTGAAGTAATTACGTTTTTGACGACGGTTTTTAAATAAGTACTGCATGTCTTTTATTCTTGGGAATGCCAAGATTAAAGGAAGAAACACAATATAATTCACCATTTCACCGGTCCACCACAGACCAAAATCAATCCATAAATTTTCTTTGGTCATGAATGAATTGGGTAGATTGGGCAAGGTGATAACTGCAAAAGCCGCACTGGCCAGGCAGCCTGCAAAAGCGAAGATGCCAAATAAATGAACGAAGGTATAACCGGTATTATAGTATTTGTAATTAATCTTGAAATATCGAATAAAAAATATCGAGACAATAGTACTGATCAGATTAGACAGGGTAAGAAACAGGCTTTGTAATAGGCTGTTCCCGGTGACCAGATCTGCAAACATAAAAGCACTGAATGCACCGAGCCAACCTCCCATATTATTTAAATGTGGAAAGCGTAAGAACAGGGCTAACAAGGCAGCATTGGCCGGCCACAATAAGGCCAGATACTCAATTGGTCTGGTTGCGATCCCAATAAAACAACAGACTAAAACAGCGAAAACAATGACAAAATAAGCATAGGTTTCATGATTTAATTGTTGTTCTGTTATTCGAGCTAATTGCAAATTTAAAATCCTATTCAAATTTTTAAGTGTGAATGATCACTTTGTTCAGCAACTAAGTTTGACCCAAAATATAATTTTATTGTTTGATTAATCTGTTATTAATGCGAACTATTAAGATTCTTATATACGAAATATATACAAAAAAAGTCAGAAAGGAAATCCATGTTTTTAAACAATGTGATAAATAATTTCTGACTCTGTATTGAAATTGCGTTAGAGCGGGACACGATCCCAAAAAATATGATAATTTAGAATCAATTGTTAACAAGATGCCGGTAAATATGAAAAAAATATGTCTTAGCCTTATCTTACTCATGAGCTCACCTTGGCTAATGGCGACAGAAAATAAAAAACCAGCGAATGCTCCTGCTAAAGCTGCTGAAATCCCAAATACATTTACTGTGAAAACCCGTCCGGAAATTGTCGGATTGTGGGGAATGGAAATCCCGAATAATAAAAAATGTATCGAATATTATAATTTTAAAGGCAATAATAATGTGGTGATTAAAAGTGGCGATGAGTGGACGTCGGGGCTATATGACTATCAGCCGGCACAGGATCCTTCGCAGCAGATTCCAGCGCTGATTCTGCAAGTAAAATATGACAATAATGAAAAAGACTGTTCAGGCAATCAGGTGGATCAGTCTGGTGAAATTTCGCAATATTTTGTGAAATGGCAAAACCCTTATACCATTAACTTCTGCGCCAATGAAAAAGCCGAACAATGTTTTGCTGTGCTCAGACGCGTATTGCCTTAAATTGCAAACAATAAAAAAAACCGCTGAATGACAGCGGTTTTTTTATGAGCTTTGATTTAAGCTTTGTCTTCAGCACCTTCAAGCTGCTTTAACAAATGCTTCTCTAGGTAATGAATATCCATTGCCTGTTTGCAGAAGTTTTTATCCTGAAGGATTAAATCTTTATGCAAAGGAATATTGGTTTTAACGCCAGTCAAAATCATTTCTTCCAAAGCATTTCTCATTCGAGAAATAGACGTCTCACGATCCTTACCATGCGAAATCAGTTTGGCAATCATCGAATCATAATACGGTGGAATGCTGTAGCCTGGATAAACATGCGAATCTAAACGGATACCTGCGCCGCCTGGTGCATAGAAGTTGTCAATCTTGCCTGGTGAAGGCAGGAAGGTCGATGGATCTTCTGCGTTAATACGGCATTCAATCGCATGTCCTAAAACCTTGACGTCTTCTTGCTGAATATCGAGACCTAAGCCGCCAGCAATACGCAATTGCTGTTCGATAATATCGATCCCCGTGACCATTTCAGTCACCGGATGCTCAACCTGAACACGCGTATTCATTTCAATGAAGAAGAACTCATCATCTTCAAACAGGAATTCGAATGTACCTGCACCACGATATTGCATCAGCTTACATGCATTCACACAGGCTTCTAGAATATCAGCACGTGCTTGCTCTGGTAAGTTCGGTGCTGGCGCTTCTTCCAGTACTTTTTGATGGCGACGCTGTAGTGAACAATCACGATCATACAGATGAATCGCATGGCCATTACCATCAGCCAGTACTTGCACTTCGACATGACGTGGCTTTTGCAGGAAACGTTCCATATACACCGTATCATCACCAAACCACATTTCCGCATCACGCTGTGCAGCCTGAACAGATTCAAGCAGGGTATCGACATTTTCTACGATACGCATACCACGACCACCACCACCAGAAGCAGCTTTTACAATCAGTGGAAAACCGATCTCTTTCGCTTCAGCCATCGCATTGTGGATTGTTACGGCATGGTCGCAGCCTGGTACTGTTGGTACACCAGCTTTTTTCATGGCAATAATGGCAGAAACCTTGTTTCCCATTAAACGAATATGTTCCGGACGCGGACCAATAAAGATAAAACCAGAATTCTCTACGATTTCTGCAAATTCTGCATTTTCAGCGAGGAATCCATAACCAGGATGGATGGCATCTGCGCCGGTAATTTCAGCAGCTGTAATAATCGCAGGAATATTCAGGTAGCTGTCACTACTCGCACCAGGGCCGATACATACTGCTTCATCACAGAAACGTAAATGCATCAGGTCCTTGTCTGCGTCAGAATAGACACCTACAGTTTTGATCCCTAAAGTTCTGCAAGCCCGGGTGATGCGTAACGCAATTTCACCACGGTTTGCAATTAAAACTTTTTGCAACATTATAAATCCCCGGGGTGATTAAGCGCGGTAGCGGAAAAGTGGTTGACCGAATTGAATCACTTCACCATTTTTCACCAGAATTTCTTCAATCACACCGCTTTGAGTTGCTTCAATCGGGTTCATGATTTTCATTGCTTCGATAATACCGAGCGTATCGCCTGCAGAAACGGTCTGGCCAACTTTAACAAAGGTCGGCTCACCTGGGCTTGGTGCTGCATAGAACACGCCGACCATTGGTGAAGTTTCAACAGCACCGCGAGGAGATTTTGCTGCTGGCGCTTCGGCTGCTGGTGCAGGCATCGCAGGAACAGCTGCTGCAACCACTGGATTACGACGAGTTAATGCAATCGATTGATCGCCTTCTTTAACTTCGATCGCCTGTAAGTCAGATTCAATCATCAAGTCGATGAGTTTCTTGATTTTACGGATATCCATGAGACAGTATTCCTAATTAAGATTGTGTAGAAGGTTGTATTTTTTCAATGATATAGTCGAGGGCAGCAGCATAGCCTTTTGCACCTAGACCACAGATCACGCCGATGGCTTTATCGGACAAGTATGAATGATGTCGGAATGCCTCACGTGCATGCACATTAGACAGATGGACTTCAATGAAAGGAATGGCAACGCCAAGGAGGGCATCGCGAACAGCAACAGAGGTATGGGTCAATGCTGCTGGATTAATAATGATATATTGAATGCCGTCTTGCTGGGCTTGATGAATTCGGTCAACAATGGCACCTTCCCAGTTGCTCTGGAAAGTTTCGAGTTGTAATGTAGCTTGTTGGGCCTGAGCAATCAGCTGCTGGTTAATATTGTCAAGACTAAGGTGACCATAAACTTCCGGTTCGCGCTTCCCAAGCAAGTTTAAATTCGGTCCATGAATAACCAAAATGGTCGAACTCATCCAGCATGCTCCAATTAAAAAGTATCGGGTTTTGTTTGCAAGATGTCTGCAAACTCTGCTTATTATTGCATGATTTTCTACATTACTATTTATAATTTCTTTGAATTAACGTAGAAAGCATATAGCAAACAGTGGCGCTATAATGAAAACTTTGCAGAGATTTGGCAATGTTAAAAAATTACAATTCGCTGGGTATTCAGATTATTTTCATTGTAAACCCAATTGGCAAAAACAGTTAATATCCTTTATGTAACTGTAATCTTCATGTTAACGCTAAATTCTTCCTTTTAGTGATATTTTTAGTTTTGAACAAGAGTTGTCTGGCTGATTTTACTGCAATGTTCGACTTCTATAGCATAGAAAACTCTTTACATTCTGACTTTAGAGTTGTGCTGATTATCCTCTTTATATATAAGCTATTGACCGTTTCTCAAAACTTGATGAAAATTTAAAAATATAAGATAAGACAATATGTTAATGATATTTTCTCTTATTGTACTTGGATTTTCCTAGGTCTATTCTTCCAATATATTGGAATTAATTACATCATTTTCAATTCAAGTATTCATGACAGACACTGTACAAGAATCTATTTCTTCTTCCGGAGATAAAGGTTAAATCTCAGCGGGTTTAAGATAAAACGCTCGACTTATATGCCTCGTATTTATAGACGCATGAAATGACGAATGTGTTCATCTTCAAGCCTTCTACATAATGAAGCCATTAATCGCCTAACGCTTAGATAGTGGCAAAAACACATACATTTGTTGATATTTTGCTCGTCATCTTCTTTGCAGAAGAGTTTAAAAGTATTGAAGAGCGTAAAGATTGAACCAAATAGATCTGATTGAAGCGGAATCCGGGCTTAAAGCAAAATTTGCTCTGTAGTTGCCTCATCTAAATTAACTTCTTGAGCTAATTTTTATATAATCATGCGATTCATCTCAAACCAGACTTTCTATGACACCTGCATGCAAACTATTAAAAGCCAATAAAATCGAATACAGCATTCACGAATATGAACATGATGCCAATGCCAAAAGTTTCGGGATAGAAGCTGCTGAGAAATTGGGGCTTTCGGTGGAAGAAGTCTTTAAAACTTTATTAGTCACGGATGAAAAACAATATTTTGTCGCAATTCTGCCAGTGCATCATCAGTTAAATCTGAAAAAAGTAGCGCAGGCCGTGGGATGTAAAAAACTCCAGATGGCAGATCCTAAACATGCAGAACGCTTGACCGGCTATCTGGTTGGCGGAATCAGTCCCATTGGGCAAAAGAAACGATTAAAAACGGTGATCGATGCCAGCGCAGAACAGTTGGATAAGATCTATGTGAGTGGCGGTAAAAGAGGTTTGGATATCGGATTAAAGCCGGCTGATCTTGCCAAAGTGCTCAATGCACAGTTCGTCGATGTGCTGGATACATAAGATCGAAGTAAGGTGATCACCTAATTCATAGAACCTGAAGTAATAGATTTAAAATAGCTGCATATTTTTTGGTCGGAAATAACAGTAAATCATTTTATACGTTTGTATATTAGATACGTTAAAACACAGCCTGACTGTGTACACAACAAGGAATGAAAACAAAAATATAAATTATTATGCGGAGCATAATGGATGAAAATTCAAAATAAAAAATGGCCACGGTTCTGTCTGACACTATCTGCAATGGCGATGCTATCTGCATTGCCTAGTGTACAGGCCGCTTCTGCACCTTCAGCTGCACCTGCCAATTCACAGCAGGTTTTCTTTGTCGGAAATAACTGGGATGGCACGGTAACCGTGATTCGTCCATCGGGTGATTTTGGAAAAATTGGCGTCATTAACATGATTCCTGACCGTAAAGAGCGCATTAAAGAAATTCACCTGAATCCAATCAAACTGATTGCTTACACTTATATTCAGACCACAGCCGGTGAAGGCAATGACCAGCTGGTGGATGATATGTACTCGACACCAGATGGACAGTCAGTCGTTGCATCACGCCCAAGTTTCGCCGATGTGGTATCAATTAATATCAAAACCGGCAAGATTAACTGGCGGACGCCTGTAGAAGGCTTCCGTGCCGACCATATGGCAGTATCACCAGATGGGCAGCGCATCGCTGTATCTGCATCTTCAGGAAATGTAGTGCATGTACTAGATATCCATACCGGTAAAGAGTTAGGCCGTTTCAGTACTGGCGATAAACCGCATGAAAATATTTACTTCGATGGTGGTAACAAGATCCTGAACTCTGCTATCGGCAATGTGGAAACGTCGATGGATGCTCAGTGGCAAGACTTTACTAAAGGAAAGCGTTTTATCACTATCGCAGATGCCAATACACATCAGGTGCTAAGAAAAATTGACTTCAGGCCCGCACTGGATGCATTTGGTCGTAAAGATTTATCTAACTCCGTACGACCAATGGTATTTAGCAAGGATGAAACTAAACTATATGCCCAAGTTTCATTTTTTAATGGTCTGATTGAGTACGATCTGAATCAGAACAAGATTAGCCGGATCGGACAGCTGCCTGGTAGTGATAGTATCCCGAAAGACCGGACAAAATGGGTGAATGATTCGCGTCATCATGGCCTATCAATCAGTGCTGATGGTGAAAAGCTCTGTGTCGCCGGTACGATGGATAACTACGCTACGATTGTAGATCGCAAAACACTGACAGCCGGGAAACTGATTTCTGCAGGTAAACCTTATTGGGCAACGCGAAGCCCGGATGGTCGTAGCTGTGTAATTTCAGAAAGTGAAACCGATTTGGTTACCGTGATTGATTTTGCCACGGGCAATAAAGTGCTGAGTGTGCCGGTGGGAAATCATCCACAACGTGTCCGGATTGGATATGCACCAGCAGACTGGTCAACGCCGTAGTCAATCGTCGATTAGCGAAAAAGACAGCTTCTTAATAAATAAAGACTGTCTTTCTTGAGCTGAGGACATAAAAATGAATGATAAAACAATTCTGTTCTATGTAATGATCGGATTGCTCTTGTTTGGGGCTTTAGTGGGTATTGGCTATCAGGTACGACAAGAAATCTATCGGACGAATTTTACTGATCAGACCCATTCTGATCCGGTCCTGCCAGCTGAAAAATCGGCAAGCTATATCTCTGTTAACTCTCCTAAGAATAGTCAAACTACGAAGAAGGAACAGAACGATACGGTTGCAAAGCAAAGCGAATTATCAAAGCAACAAGAACAGTTATATCTGGACTTTACTCAGATCATTAACGCTTTAAGTGAGGGACAACGACCAGATCCTCAACAAGTCAGTTTGTTGATCACTCAGCAGCAAAAACTGGTAGAGGCCCAACTGGTGAGCAAGGCCGAAGCGAAAGCACAAATTAATTTTCTGATTAAGGTTCTGCCTGAAATGGATCATGAATTGCATCGAGCATTGCGAGTATTAGAGCAAACCCAAATTTAACGAATTAGATCCAGCTGTATCTTTCATTATTCTCAGTCTGAAAATTGCTCTCATAAAAAAGCCCAAAAAATGATTTGGGCCTTTAAATACACACTTTAGAAAGCTAAGTATCTTTATAAACAGTTCGCAGGCTTGGGTACACCAGCCAAACGGCTTAAGTGACGGGCCACCAGACCAGTATTAAACTTTTCCTGAAGCATGGCATTATTGATATCGGCGCTGACAGTTTTCATTAAAAATTTAATCAGTGGGCGTGTTGCTGGTGAATGACCAAATTGTTGATAGAACTGACGTACCGCTTGCAGAATTTCAAAATGCCAAGGAGTTAAGCTCAGTTCCAAACTATCGGCCAGCACTTGAGCAACGTCTTCATTCCAGATGGTATAGTCAACCAGATGGCCATCTTGATCCAATTCTAAATTCATATCTAACTCATTCATTATTTCATTGAAATGCAGCGATTAAACTCGAGGCAAAGATCTGCAAAATCTGCATAATTCAAAAGCTTTACCTGATCAGGCAAAGGCTGTACTAATAACTCCGCATCATTTTCCAGCATGTAAATTTGCGGCAAGTTTTGCAGAAATGAATGCTCTCGCAGCAAAACTGCTTCACCCATCAGCACGACCTGATCACCCGTTGTATAAGTTTGAGCCAGTTGTTCTAGGATCTGCGCTGTTGCCGAATAGCTGGATTGGATCAGATAAAGTGTATGATTTGACATTTGTATATCCT
This sequence comes from Acinetobacter sp. YH12226, assembly GCF_013417805.1. Classification (GTDB taxonomy): domain Bacteria; phylum Pseudomonadota; class Gammaproteobacteria; order Pseudomonadales; family Moraxellaceae; genus Acinetobacter. The sequence goes on from NZ_VPDG01000010.1 coordinate 76,765, forward strand.
TATTCCTTACCAATACAGCACATGATCAAAGCTTTGAAGAAATTCAAGATTAAGCTCAATAAATTCGATTTCTTGTTCGCTCTGCGTCACAAATGGGGAATGCTGGTTTTTCTGCTCAATCAGAATCGGAGTGAGATCATAAAACTCGAAACTGTCGACCATATTTGATGCCAGTTTAAATGCATGTTGCAACTGGTCAAATTGTAGCTCTGAACGTAGCAGACTGAGGGCAGCCCCTTGTAGCAGGACTTTAACTTCTGCGCCAAAGGTTGCCAGGACCATGGTAGCCGACAGGCTTTCATGCACTTGCAGGCTGGTCAGATTGGCTTGGGTTAATATAACAAGTACAGATTTCACACAAGATTCCTTGGAAAAGCAACACAGTCTAAAAAATGAAACATCTAGAATTGAATGAGACGTTGTGAGGACTGAACAGCATCGGCAAGTTCACCTAAACCGACCAATTCAAAGGCATCTGCCAGATTATGCTGCTGAATATTGTGACGTTGGGCATTGTCCTGATCTGTAATTCCACGTGCCAATGCTGCACTTACACAGACCGGGAGGCGAATCTGTAGCGCTTGCCATGCATGTGTAAGATGACGTTGATCGTCGGGTACCCATTGCAATGCATTTGCGACCGATACGCCGTCCTGATAGAAGAATACACGGAATGCTTCCTGTTTATCTTGCAAGGCCTGAGCCAAACCCAGGGCATGCCAGGCATAAATGGAAGTCGGTGCGGAGGTAACAAGAATTAAGGTGCTCATCGAAATTCACTACAGGCTTGATCAATAGCAACAGATTGATCTTGGCTTCATCAGAAAGTAGGTAGTATAAATGATTTTAGTGACGGGTGGATTAGGCTTTTTAGGCTCACATATTGCTTTAAGTCTGTTAGCACAAGGACTAGAGGTCATTGTGGTCGATAATTTGGCCAATGCTAACTTACAGACTCTGGAGCGCCTCGAATTTATTTCTGGTATGTATGTACCTTTTATCAAAATTGATATTCGCAATACGCCAGCATTGAACAAAGTCTTTGAGCAGCATTCGATTCAGGCTGTGGTGCATACCGCAAGTTTTAAATCACTGGAAGAATCAGTATTAAAACCACTTGAATATTATAATGATAATGTTAGCTGTATTATGAGTCTCATGCGTGCCATGCAGCGTACCGGCGTGCGTCATCTGGTACATTTATCCAGTCTGGCGGTATATGGACAATCTGGTGCAGACTTAAGCGAAGATCTGCCTTTTAACTTCACTTATCCGAATCCCTATATCAAATCGCAACAAATGGTTGAGGAAATTATCCGGGATACTGCCAAAACTGATAATGAATGGCGGATTGCGATCCTACGTCTGTCCAATATCGCCGGCGCCTTTGAACACGGTGTGCTGGGGGAAGCGGTGCCACCTTTACCGAAAAATATTTTGCCTTTGGCGATGCAGGTCGCTGCACAGCAACGTGAATATCTGGAATTACGCCGTCAGGCCCATACTGCGGATGGCACAGTAGAACGCAGTTTTCTGCATGTCGCAGACTGTTGTGATGCCGTGATCAAGTCCTTGCAATGGCTATCACAACAGCAGGAATTAAAATGTGAAGCCTTTAATATTGCCGGTGAATTGATTTCCATACAGGATTTGCTAGATCAACTGGCTGAAGTCACCCAGTCTGCAATCAAAACCATGGATGCTTTACCATATCCCCATGCGGAAATGGATCAATTGGGGGCGAACATTGAAAAGGCGCGAAATATTCTACATTGGCAACCTCAGCGATCACTCAGAAAGATGCTTGAGGATGAATGGTTGTTTTATCAGAATATGCTCAGAGGGCAGTAATTAAAAGTATTTAGCTATATTTGATAATAATTATCATTTACATGATTACTGTGATCGATTACTTTAAATCAATAGATTAAATCATTCATATTGAAATTCCTAAGATTAGTAACAGGCAAGAAGAATTGAGGTTGAACATGCAAACACGTATTGAACATGACACGATGGGAGAAGTGGCTGTACCGAGCGAGGCTTTATGGGGCGCTCAGACTCAGCGTAGCTTGCAAAATTTCAAAATTGGAAATGAGCGTTTGCCACGGCCAATGATTCGTGCCATGGGACTCGTCAAAAAAGCTGCGGCCTTAACCAATGCCGAGCTGAACCAGATTTCCCAAGAACTGTCACGCTACATTGTAGATGCGGCAGATGAAGTCATCAGCGGGAAATGGGACAGTCAATTTCCACTGGTGGTCTGGCAAACCGGTTCAGGTACGCAAAGCAATATGAACTGTAATGAGGTGATTGCCAATATTGCCAACCAGAAACTGGGCAATCATTTAGGGGCACAAAAACCGGTTCATCCGAATGATCATGTCAATCGTGCCCAATCTACCAATGATTCATTTCCGACGGCGATTCATGTGGCTGCGAGCTTGCAGATCAATGAACTGTTAATTCCGGCAGTCACACGCTTGCGCAATACTTTATATGCCAAATCTCAGGATTTTGCCGATATTGTAAAAATTGGCCGGACACACCTACAAGATGCTACGCCTTTAACCTTGGGGCAGGAATTCAGCGGTTATGTCTCTCAACTTGATCATGGACTTCTTCGTCTAGAACAGGCCTTAGTTGGCTTATATGAATTGCCATTAGGCGGTACAGCGGTTGGTACCGGTCTAAATGCTCATCCTGATTATGCTGTTCAGTCTGCTAAAACACTAGGACAGTTAACAAGCTTACCATTTGTAACTGCGCCAAACAAGTTTGAGGCTCTGGCAGGCCGTGATGCTGCGGTATTCGCGTCTGGTGCATTAAAGACTTTAGCGGTTAGCTTAAATAAGATTGCCAATGATATTCGCTGGCTGGCCAGCGGGCCTCGTTGTGGTTTTGGTGAATTGCGTATTCCTGAAAATGAACCGGGTTCTAGCATCATGCCGGGTAAGGTGAATCCGACGCAAAGTGAAGCGATGACCATGGTCGTGGCGCAAGTTCTCGGCAATGACACCACCATTAACGTGGCAGGTGCATCAGGGAATTTTGAGCTGAATGTGTTTATGCCGGTCATTGCCTATAATCTGTTGCAATCCATCCAGCTTTTAGGCGATGCGTGTAACAGTTTTAATGATCATTGCGCCGTAGGCATTGAGCCGAATCATGAGAAAATTGAACATTTCCTGCATGATTCTTTAATGCTGGTCACAGCATTGAATCCGGTGATTGGTTATGAGAATGCAGCCAAGGTTGCCAAAACAGCCTATAAGGAAGGAAAAACCTTAAAACAGGTGGCTGTTGAACTGGGTTTAGTCACTGCTGAACAGTTTGATGAAGTAGTGCGTCCTGAACAGATGGTCTCACCGAATGCCAAATAAGGGCTGCAGCGCTTTTATTTTCAATCTTTCCGCCTGTTTTATCATGGAATAGTCAGCAGTGGTTTTTATCTCAGGCAGAGTTGCGTACAATAGTGCTAGATGAGATTAACCACTGATGATTGTTTTATGCTTGATATTTATTTAACAGATGTTCAAAGAAAGGTGCAATTCAAGGATTATCCAGGTGAGCATCCTGTTAAATTTATTCTGAATTTCAAAAAGATTTTCCCGAGTGTGATGGAACTTCTTTTACCTGTGCTTCCCGATAATGAAAATCTGGAAGAAATGTCTTGGGAATCGACCAGCGATGATTTTGAAACCTTCCAGATGTTCTTAACTGGATGGGGTATTATTGAACTTCGATTAAAAGCAATTACCCAGTTTAAAGATAAAGCATTTGCGGATCGTCTGGTTAAACAAGCCCAACAGAAACGCAAAGACTATCAAAAACAGCAGACTAAACTAACCACAGTTGAACTGGATTATTTGTTTATGCATGAGATGCATGCTCTGATTGATGCAGAGCTGGTTGAACTTGGTGAGAAATTCTATTTACCGATTTTACGTGAGCTGTGGAAGACTAAAGTATCTGCTCAGGTGTTGAACGCGAAGTTTTAAACGGGTTTTTTAGCTTTTATTTATAAAATTAATCTTCCAATTTTGGGGGATTAATTTTATCTGCAAGATGAGATTTATTTCAAAATGCATGATCTCTTGAAATAGCCTAAGTAATATTAAATGTGATCATTGAACTGCTTTATTCTTAAAATTTTGATCAATAATAGCGCATGTTGAACAATCCTTTAGCGTCAGGCACTCGCATAGGGCAGTAGTTTTAACGATTGTTCAAAAAATAGATGAAAATGATCATTTTTAGCTAAAAAATATATAAAAATATCAATTAAATAGCCTAGTAATTAAGTCCATTATTTTTTAAGGTATATAGGCTTTATCTTAAGATGAGTAAAAGCTTAATTGATTAGCTATCCTTCACAAAAATAGATGAAGGTTCAAATTTTCCCGAAGATATATCCCAGGATTTTCAAAAATGTCGAATCAGTTTTTAGATTTAATTACTAAACGCCGTACTATTTATGCCATTGCCAAGAATGTTGAACAATCTCCTGAACGTCTAACTGATTTGATTCAGACTGCAATTAAGCAAAGTCCATCTTCTTTCAATTCTCAGTCTTCACGCGCCGTCATTTTATTCAATTCAGAACATGAAAAGTTTTGGGGCTTCGTCGCAGATAAATTAAAAAGCTATGCCAAAGATGAAGAAAGCGCTGCAAAAACCACAGCAAAAATGGCCAGTTTTGCGGCAGGGGTAGGCACTGTTTTATTTTTTGAAGATCACACAGTTGTAGAAGGCTTACAGGAACAATTCCCATCTTATGCTGATAACTTCCCAATCTGGGCAGAGCATTCGACTGCGATCGCACAATTTGCAACATGGACAGCATTGCACACAGAAGGGCTGGGCGCATCATTGCAGCACTACAATCCGATCGTGGATGAGCAAGTTCATGCGGAATGGGACATTCCATCGAACTGGAAGTTGCGTGCACAGTTGGTATTTGGTTCGATAGAAGGCGAGCCACGTGCCAAAGATTATCTCGCGGATGAAGAGCGCTTTAAAGTCTTCCAATAAGTTGAGATCCATATCTGCGCTTAACACGGTTTAAGGGCAGATATTTTTTAGATCTCGATGAAATCCCAATCAGCTTCATTAAAATTAAGTTAAAATAGCGCGCTAATGAAAATTGATGAGTAAGACCGAATGTCGAAAAACACGCAAAACCTATCACCTTTACAAGAACTGATCGCAGAGCAAAAGCTACTTTGTGAAGAAGTAGGCTCGGCTTATGTTGAAGTCACGGGTGATGATGTTGTTGCGGTGGCCGTACATACCTTAAAGCAGGATCCGATTGTTGGCATCCGTAAAAAGCCTGAAACGGCTGAAAATATCAGCTGGTACATTTATGGTGGAGAACCTTCAAGTGAAGAGGCTTTCGAAACCATGACAGTACGTGAATTACAGGACATCGCACCAGAAGTTTTACCGTATCTGGCTCTGGAAACAGGTTTTCGTTTCATGATTGATGCCGATGATTATGAAGATGTCTGGAAAGAAGAAATTTAAATGCTAAAAAAATCATCTTTCATTTGTGCTGGATTATTATTAGGACTGAATAGCATGGTCTTCGCAGAGCCGCTTTCACAAAGTGCCTATGACGAGTTTATTTCAGCTCAGACTAAAATCGTGAATGAAACCAAGCATATTTTAGATGAAGATGATCAAAAGGTAGATGCCCAAACTCAACGTCAGGCTTTCTGCAAACGACTGAAAGCCTATCAGGATATTCAAAAGGTGTCCGAAGAAAACAGCAGTCTGGATATGGCGCCCACGATGGTCATGGTCGCCAAAAGTTTTCTTAAGAGGCAGGATCAAAGTTTGACTCAATCTGGAATGACCACAAGCGTATTTTGTAAAAATAGGAATGTAGAATAAATTATAAAATACTTTTCTATCTTGAAAGTTTTTCGCAGTAGAATAAAAATTAAGTAGGTAAGTCTATTTCACAACCAGATTTTATAGATATTAAAACCTGAAAGACCATTTCCTGAATATCATGTAATAAAAAATCTGTTAAGTTAATTTAAATTTATTTTGATGTGAATATCTAATATCTCGGGTATATATCCACTGTTTTTAATACATTGATAAGAATAAATGAATAATCGTAGTTTTGTAATTTCTTGAACAGGACGATTTAAGTAGGATAGCGTGATTGTACGCTGATATTTAAGCTAATAACTTGAATATCTTAAGATGCTAAAAATAGCCTAAGTAACACATAAGTTTAACAACTTTCTCAAGAAAGGGAGAAGGGGGAATTGATAATACTGATATTTACTGCCTGTAACTCATTTGGTCTTAAAACGTATTATTTTTAAACAGAATTAAGTCGATTAATAAGCTACTTATGAATAGTCATTTTTTGATAAATAATAAGCAATGAATAATTAAAAACAATATTTTCAAAATTACCTCAGTCTATTTGGGTAATAACAGCGAGTTAGTTTAAGAAACACTCTGACCTAAAAGTGGTTTACATGTTATTAAATCCCAGTTTTAAGATTTTCATTAATTTTATTTAGTCTGCACCACAACTCAACCATCTTCTTTCATATTTATAGATAGCCAAATATGCATCCAGATCTAAAATCGTAATTTTAAATACTTACAAATTGATTATGAATTATTTAGCCTAAGCAAAATATATCCCCATAAAATAGCCTAAGTAAAATTTATATTTAAAAATTTCGCAATTGATTAATTCCCAATATAAATCCATTATAAACACTTAAATAAAGAAAGAAATCACGGAATTCTCAAATGATCCTAAATTATCAACTCCAACACCACGAAACGTCAGTACTATCTCCAATGATTTTTATTCATGGTTTATTCGGTAGTTTAAGTAATTTAGGAATACTAGCTCGATATTTTTCTGAGCAAAGAACCGTGCTTCAAATTGATGTACGCAATCATGGTCTTTCTGGTCATAGTTCAGACTTAAATTATCAGTTCATGGCGGAAGATGTCCTAGAAACTTTATCAAGTTTAAATATTCAAAAGTTCATAGTAATAGGGCATTCTATGGGCGGAAAAATTGCTATGAAATTGGCTGATTTAGCCCGAGTACAAACTGAAAAGTTGGTCGTTCTTGATATTACACCAATCCAATATCATGAGAGTCATCATACTGAGATTTTTAAAGCCTTATTTGCTGTGCAGCAAGCAAATGTTGCTTCACGACTTGAGGCAGCAAAAATTATGCGTGAATACATTCATGAAGAAATGGTAATTCAGTTTTTATTAAAATCCTTTAATAAAGGGCAATGGCTCTTTAATGTTCAAGCTTTATTTGATCATTATCCAGATATTATGGCTTGGGAAAAGGTCGAAAAAGTTAATCAGCCAGCTTTATTTCTTCGTGGCGGTAATTCTTTTTATATCTCAAAACCTGAACATTTTGCGGCAATCAATGAACAATTTTCTCAGGCGAAAATTGAATGCATTGAAAATACAGGACATTGGCTGCATGGTGAAAAGCCAGATGAAGTCATTAAACATATGCAGACTTTTCTAAATTAATTTACGATTTCGCACTCAAGGCTGAAATGTTTGAGTCTGTAATTGTCCTTCATGAATGAGTTGATGCGCCATTTCAGCTGTTTTCTTTAAACCGGGCATACGATATTCAGTATGTCCAAAATCTTTAATGGATTTCCAGCGACCGCCCCAGGTTAAACCCACCGATTCTGCAATCTGGCCAAACAGTTCATAACCACGCATGGCCCATGGATCACGTTCACTAATCACCACCTTGCCATTCCGCTTAAAGGCAATATCCGCGGCCAGACCAAACTGATGATAACTTTGAAAGCCTTTGGCCTTGGTAATATTACTGTTGGTCGCCAAAGAGTTTTGCCTTTCCGGACTTCGATAACCTTCGAGTAAAACCAGCTCATAACCATGCTGTTCGCGCATAATTTTAAAAACCATCAGTAAGCGCTGTTTAAATCGCGGATTCATCTTATGCCATTTACGGTCTGCTGTGCTGATATTTGGATTTATATGAATGTCTTCAATATTCAGATTAAGGCTTTGCGCTGAAATTACAGAATGATTTGCTAAAGATTCTTCTTGTAAGGCTTCGATAATAAGCTGTTCATCAACTTCAGTTGGAGCTGTTAATATTTGCCCATCTAATAATGCATAAATCTGTGGATCAACTTTCCTTAAATATTCAGCTTCAAACCTACTTGCAGTAAGTGGCTGAGTGAAAGCGAACATTAAAATACTGGCAAATAAGCTAAATCCTGAAATCAAAATCCACCATTGCTGCAAATACCATTCAGACTGAAGATGCTCAGGCGATGCCGCCTGATGAAATTTCTGAACAAACTGTTTTGCTTGAGAAAATTGTTGTTTGCTTTGTGAAATCAAATCAAGAAAAAAATCCTGTATTCTTAATCGAAACTCGTAAGACAGCAAGGCTAACATAGCTAAGCTTAATAGAATAAAGCTGCTCAATATAATCAAAATCATCAGTTGAATGATTGATCTAATAATAATTCAAAATTTTTTTTTTATTCATCGATATAAATTTTCCAACGGCGTCATTTTTTAAGTCTTTATTTTTATAAGTGTCCATCATATTTATTTGAAAATTGAGTTAGGGTAAATGAATCGTAATATAGGCTTGTTCAGCAGGCGCGCTAATCAAATTTTGATATTGAGAAAAAACAGCAGCTTGTTCTGTTGACAAGGCATATTTAAAAACCACAAAGCTGATCACGGCAAATAATAATAAAAATATCAGAATCCAGAAAAATGGTAATTCACGATGGATAATATGTCGGATTTGATCTGGAATTGCTGAAAAAGGAGAAAAAGCAACTTTTTTACCCTTGAGATAATCAATCTGATCTCCGATACGAGCAATCAGACTATTTAAATGCTCAATAGATTCAATTCGATATTTTCCATGGAAGCCCAATAAAAGGCAATAATGATATACCTCTAATACTGCCAGACGTTGCTTATCTTTATGGCGTATTTCTTCCAGATATTCAAAGAAGCGATAACCTGCAAGTTGTGAACCAAAAAGGCTTAACTGCAAGGGACTGATCATCCAGGAATTTTGCAGATCAAAAAATCGCTCATCCTGTTGGGTGACAATTGTTTCATCTATTAAAGCGCAATAGGCATATTTTGCATCTTGAATATCTTCAGCTGAAAATTGCATCTGGCGTGCCTGATATTCAAAACTTTTCAACATCTCCAGAATTTTTTCACGGAAAGACTCTATATTTACAGGGACATAGTGATTTTTTAACAGGAAAACAATATAGAAGCCGTCATGCAGTAAATCTACCAGACTATTCGTAGAGGTAGGGTAGGTTTCTACAGGTTGCATGGCTGTATAATCTACTCCGATTTGATCGCCATCAAAGAGTGAAAGAGGAGTGTTAGAGATTGTATTCATTAATATTTTTATCCATTCATGACAGCAATAAGTTCAATCGCGATATCCTGAAAGCCATTCGGGATATAAACACAAATCGATTCTGAATCCAGCATGCGCTGATACAGTTCATTATTGGGTTCAATCTCAAAATAATGAACGCCGGAACGTACCGGAATTGCAGTAGGCACCTGCATGAGATGCTGAACGGGTACAGCCGGTAAAGCTGCAACCACGCGTTGTTCTACATCTATAGTACTACCAATTTTAAAACGGATCGGAACATAGGCAATCAAGTCATGTGCAGGCATAACACTACTTGATACAGCAAGATATAACCGCGTATTGTGACTGATCTTATCGGTCTCCAGACTGCCAAACCAATAGGATGGGCGAGTTTCTTTTAAGCTGATACTGATATATCGATTCGAAATAATTGTATCGAGTAAATCTCTGAGAATAATATCCAGCTGATTGAAGCTGTCGTATAGATGATGATGCTGATACTGCGGCAATTGATCAATGTCATAGGCTGTTGAAAAGGTAAGTAGGGAACCACTGAGTCTTAAAAGTTCCGCATATAGCCGTTCCGGATGAATTTGTGGATACTGCAAAATATGATTTAAGGTTGCATAAGCAGTATTTAAGGCATTCACCAGCCAGAAAGAGACAATATCCCCAGAACGAAATTCAATCAGTTTCTGTTCGTTTTCACGGTTATTGGATTGAATCGTTTTAATCTTGGCCCGGATGATATTCAAAGTTCGCTTTAAATTGTCTAGCAGATATTCACAGGCCTGAATATGTAAAATTGGAGGAATGAATTTATGATCAAAAATAAAATTTCCAGAACTTTGTCGTTTGATTTGAGCAACCGGAAGATATAAATAACCATCCAGAGGCTGCTGAGGTTCTTGGCCAACTTCAAAAAGTTTAAATTCTGCCCGACGGCGTAACAGGGTGATCTCTGCAGTAGTGGCATCGGTGAATAAATCATGGGTCGAGATTAAATGTGAGTGATAACGACTAGATTGAGTGTTTTCGACATGACTTACATTTTGCTTGTTCGGCTGTAGCATTGGCAAAGCCAAATAAATTTGCATTTCACCACGCAGGTTTAAGGTATCCAGTTGTACAGGTTCTGGTAATAAATCCTGTGCAGGCGCCTGATAAATTTCACCATCTTGCCAGATCATTTCAATTTTACTTAATGCCAATATATGCATATTGAATTGAGCTTCATCAAATTGAATGGACTGGATCCCGTGAGCAAAAGGAAATGTCGCCCGAATCATATGACTCAAGCGTTGCTCATGATAGGCATCCTGTAATTGAAAATGTTGCGGTCTTAAAAATAGACCTTCGCCCCACAGTACTTTTTCTGCTTTAAACATTTTAATATTTACCACTCATTCTTGGATTCATCATTGGCATATATACCCAGTAATTCATGTACGTTTTCGATCGGATTCTCGTTCTTGATTACTTGAGCCAGCCATTCATGTAATGGCATCTGACTCCATTTAATCGTCTTTTGCAGCATGTAGCTCACTGGACTATGCGGTTCATGAGATTGAAAATATCGAGCGATGTCTTGTAATAACTGCATGGCCTGTTGACGGTTGGCCAGATGGTTTTGGGCTTGAGGTCGAAATTCTTGTATATTTTCAGGCGAGGTATTCATCACTATTATTTCAGGTATTTTGAGAGTGCCGAATTGCGGTGTATTTATTTGATCCTGAGATATTGAAGAAATATCAGTTTTATAAATGCGCTTAATACTGGAGAAGATCGATTCAAGTTGAGAATCTGTGCTCGCGTAACTCGGTGCATTTAGACCCAGTAAATGATCCAGTGTATTTTTAAGATACAGCCATTGGGTCTGAATCTCGAGAAGAAAACCTTCATTCTGGCTTAAAACTGTTTGAGAAGTTTTCAGCAACGATTGCTCAAAATGCTCCAAATCCTGAACAGTATTATTTTCAGAGTAGTCATCTTGCTGTTGTTTGAGTTTAATATTGCGTTGATGTAAGAATGCCTCATAATCACCTAAATTATAAAAAGGCGCAGAGCTGACCAAAGGCACCTGTTTCATCAGCATTGGCAGTTGCGTAATCAAACCTTGTAATAATCCAAAACGTTGATCAAGATCATCCTCTTCGATTTGAGGATGTAACGTGAACCAGTATCGCTCAAGGCTTTGCTGGGTCAACTCTAATCCTCGAGCAATTCCTTCAAAACCATAGAGATGACTCCAAGCTTCTATAAGCCAGGTATATAGACGGATATCCTTGGTTTTTTCAGTTAATAATTCAATCGTTTTATCATGTACAAGTTGCCAATCGGCCTGTTTCGGTTCCGAGACCCAGTCACCTTGCTCCAATAAAGGATCATCACGAGTTCTGGCCTTGTTAATCACATGAAAATCATTTGAAAATGAATAGTCCACACCGCACGGCTGATCGACTGAAATGTCTTGCAATAAATATTCAAATTCCAGGCTCATCTTTATTCCAATTATTATATTTTATTTGTTTTTATTTTTAGGTTACTTCAACTAGGCAGCATCTGCTTTATTGCTTTTAGAACGTACTTTTTGCGCTATTTTAACTTTCGGATCTACGCTATAAAAAATTTCATCATTCTTAATCTCAATGTGAATCAGTTTAGGAATCTTTCCCTCACTCATGGTTCTCAATATTTCTGTAGCCAAAGCAGGCAATACTGAAGCATTTAAAATATGATCAATATTGCGCACACCACTATCAACCTCGGTACATCGGCTGAGTAGAAGTTCGAGCAAGTCCTCATTATAAGTAACCTGCGTGGCATATTGCTGCTGAATACGTTGGGTAATTTTCCCCAGTTTATGCTGAATGATCTGGATCAATAGCTCATCATGTAAAGGATAATAAGGCACAATTTGCATACGCCCTAAAAATGCCGGTTTAAATTGCTGATACAAACTTGGTTTGAACAGTTCAATTAAGCTTTTTGCATCCGGCCAGTTTTCGACGGGTTGATTTACACAAGCCTGCATAATGGCACTGGAGCCAACATTGGAGGCCAACAGGATTGTCGTATTTTTAAAATCAATTAGACGGCCTTCACCATCTTCCAGCATGCCTTTATCAAAGACCTGATAAAATAATTCCTGCACATCAGGATGAGCTTTTTCGATTTCATCTAATAAAACCACGCTATAAGGATTACGGCGTACCGCTTCAGTCAAAATGCCTCCTTGACCATAACCGACATAACCTGGAGGAGCACCTTTTAAGGAAGATACGGTATGAGCTTCCTGATATTCCGACATATTTATCGTGATCAGATGTGATTCTCCTCCATACAATTCTTGAGCCAAGGCTAGGGCAGTTTCAGTTTTCCCCACACCACTTGGGCCAAGCAATAAAAATACACCTTGCGGTTTATTCGGATCATCCAGTTTTGCTTTAGATGTCTTAATACCTTGGACCAGTTGATGCAAAGCAAAGTCCTGACCCATTACACGTTGCGATAATTTATCTTGTAATTTTAATACCTGTCGGATTTCATCATTCATCATTTTACCTACTGGAATTCCGGTCCAGTCAGAAATGATCTGATTAATCATAGGGACTGTTACACGTTCAAACACGAGTGGGTTATCAGCCTGAATCTGAGACAAACATCGCTGTAATACTTTAATTTTATTTTTATTTTCAATTTTTTTGGATTGAATCTGTAATAATTTTATTTCCTGAACCAATTGAAGTTCTTGCTGCCATTGCTGTTCTACCTGAGAAATCTCTTGTTCCAAATTTGAAATATTTTTTGATAATTCAATTAAAAGTGTCTGATGACACGGAAAATTTTGATGCTCCTGATTTAAAATCTCATGTTCTAGCCGAAAATTATGCAGTTGTGCCTGTAACTGTTCTAACTTTGCAGGTTGCGCACTCTGGCTCAAGGCAACCCGTGCCGCGGCTGTATCCAATACACTAATGGCCTTATCCGGTAATTTCCGTCCACTGATATAACGATGTGAATTACGCACCGCAGCAGTAATTGCTTCATCATCAATCTGCAACTGAAAATGCTGAGTCATGAGCGGAATCATGGCGCGCAACATATTAATTGCGACTTCTTCATTAGGTTCTTCTACCTTTATCACCTGAAAACGACGGCTGAGCGCAGCATCTTTTTCAAAATATTGTTTGTACTCCGCCCATGTAGTCGCGGCGATGGTACGCAGTTCTCCTCGTGCCAAAGCTGGTTTTAACAGATTGGCAGCATCATTCTGACCAGCCTGACCACCTGCACCAATCAGCGTATGGGCTTCATCAATAAACAAGATAACCGGATAACTGCAGGACTGAACTTCTCGAATAATTTGCTTCAGGCGATTCTCAAACTCGCCTTTTACACTCGCACCTGCTTGTAATAAGCCCAGATCCAATACATGAAGTTCTACATTTTTGAGTACATCAGGTACTTGATTATTCACAATTTTCAGGGCTAATCCTTCTACCACAGCTGTCTTACCGACTCCCGGGTCGCCGGTGAGTATTGGATTGTTCTGACGACGGCGCATCAGGATATCCAGCATCAAACGGATTTCAAACTCACGACCGATCACCGGGTCGATTTGGCCTTGGCGTGCTTTTTCAGTTAGATTAATAGTGTATTGATCAAGTGCCGATGTTTTATTTAATTTTAGCTGTGCGTTAGGTGAATCTTCTTTTACCTTAGTAAGCTGAGAATAGCTCATATTTTCAATACTTTGCTCACAGAACTCTAAAAATCGGTGCTTCAAATGATCAATTGGAAGCTGCTCAAATAAAGTAGAAGCACGAATTGTCATTTGATATAGATCAGGCGCAGTGAGCAGGGCAACCAGTAGATGTCCGCTGCGGATCATCGGATTTTGCTCTGCTGAAGCCAAAAGCCAGGCATGTTCTAATACACGAATAATGGATTTGGCAAAGATAGGTGTACGAGAATTTCCTTTAGTCATTTGCTGAATACTCTGATTCAGATCATGGGTGAGATCATCTTCGGAAATTTCATATTTTTTGAGCAATAGTTTGAGATCATTCAAGTCTGGTTGCTGTAGCAACTCTAAGAAAAAATGCTCAATTTCGATTTCATAATTTTGCTGTGTGATGCAGAAATTCGCTGCCTTCTCAAGGCATAGGCGTGCATGTTCAGATAATTTTGTAATCAAAATTTTTAAATTACTCATATTTTTCTCTTTGAGAATATACAGCCTGATATTTTTGAAATTTATAGCTATATATTTCTTATTATTAGGTTTATTTTTATTTATTTAAGTTTTTCTATGAGCAATCAAGATATATTGGCTCAAGATTTTTGGCATATTCTACTCAAGTCTATCCAAATGTCTGCATTCATTGGTCGGAATCTTACCATTTTAAAAATTACATAAAATAATTTAACAAAAACGCATTTATGTATTGACTTCCTGTGATCATTTTTTGTTAAATCCGCAACTAGATTTTTGAATTATAAAAATAGAAAAATAAATTTTGATTATAAAAATACAAAACAATAACCAAAAATTGAGGCTTATTTTGAAAAATAATCTAGGTTTTATTGTATTGCTCATCTCAGGGATGGCGCAGCTATGTTTTGCTCAAACCCATGCAGCAGAATTAAAAAAATCATGTATCAAGAGCTATCCACAAGCAAAAAATGATACTGATTCAACTATCATTGATTTATACCAGCAGTTATGCGACAAGACAGCAAGAAAAAATATGCATCTGCAGCAGCAATTGTCTACCCAAATTGCCAAACGCTATGTTGAAGTCGGTGATCATCTGAAAGCGCTCAATTTAATCGAGCAATTACATCAGCAAAATTACATTCATCAGAATTTAACTGATCTGAAATTCCTGGCAGGGATCGGGATCTCTTCCCAAAGCCTAGAACAGATGCGTAGTACAGAAGTCCGTGCCTTAAATGACTTTACCTACCCACAGGCCAAATCGCTGACTGAACATATTTATCTGGCACAGCCTGTAGCAAAATTTTCTGAATCTGCATCAACGACGGCGCGGAATTCAAAAGTAAAAAATACTAAAAATAAACCAAATAACCCAGTAAAACAAAGCCTAAGTCAAAACAAAAATAAAGTATCGAAAAGCAATCTAAAAAATAATACGGCTGCTATCAGTAATAAAAAAACAGAAAGTATCAGTACACGAACCCACACTCCTAGTACTAATCCATTTGGATCATTAACTAATAATTAATAAGGAAAATCATGATGGCTAAACGTGAAAGTGTACAAAAAAAATTACAGCGTATTCGACCACCACGGGTGCAATTGACCTACGATGTTGAGGTAGGTGATGGCCGTGAAGTCAAAGAGTTACCTTTTGTAGTGGGAGTTTTGGGAGATTTTTCAGCAGCGTCTGAACTTGAAAAAACCAAGCTCAAAGATAAAAAATTTATCAATGTAGACTTGGAAAATATTGATGAGGTGATGCAGTCTCTGGCGCCTCGTGCCAGTTTTCAGGTGGAAAATAGTTTGACTGAAGAGAGTGGTAAAATATCAGTAGATTTGGTTTTTAATGCAATGGATGATTTTCGGCCAGAACAGGTAGTCCAACAAGTCGAACCTTTGCGAAAACTGGTAGAAGCACGAGAACGTTTAACTGATTTACGCAATAAAATATCCAATAATGAACGTCTAGAAGATTTACTGGATGATATTTTAAAAAATACCGACCAAATCCGTAAAATGAGTATGGAGGCAGACAATGAATCACTCTAATGCTGCAACTACCACGAATGTTGCTATTGAAGAATACTCAATTCTGGACTCTATTGTTGAACGTAGTCGAATTGCGCGTAATGAAGAAGAACATGATCGGGCCAAAAGTTTGATTGGTGAGTTGGCCAAGGAAGTCATGGCCGGTACCGTTATAGTTTCAGACAATATGACCTTGGCTTTAGATAAACGCATTGCAGAAATTGATGCGCTTATTTCTACCCAGCTGAGCAAGATCATGCATCACGAGCAGTTTCAAAAAGTTGAGTCCACCTGGCGAGGGCTGTATTACTTTTGTCAGGAAACGCCATCACACTCTTTAATTAAAATTCGTATGTTGAATACGACCAAAAAAGAATTGATTAAAGATTTTCAAAGTGCCAGCGACTTTGATCAAAGTACTCTATTTAAAAAAATCTATGAAGAAGAATATGGTTCATTTGGCGGTGCGCCTTATGCGACCCTCATTGGTGACTTTGAGTTTGATCGCACACCTTCAGACCTGTATTTGCTCGAGCAGATTTCACATGTAGCATCAGCGGCACATGCACCGTTTCTCTCAGCTGCAAGTCCTTCCATGTTCGGATTGGAAACTTTTACTGATATTGATCGCCCACGCGATGTTTCTAAAATTTTTGAAACAGCTGAATATGTGCAATGGCGTTCATTCCGGGAAAGTGATGATGCTCGTTATCTGGCATTGACTATTCCACGAGTATTAGGCCGTTTACCTTATCATCCTAAAGATGGCAATACGACAGCAGGCTTTAACTATGTAGAAGAAGTTTCAGGTGAAAATCATAATGAATACCTGTGGATGAATGCTGCTTATGCTTTGGGGACGCGTTTAACCAATGCCTTTGATATGCATGGCTGGTGTGCTGCGATTCGTGGGGTTGAGGGTGGCGGTTTGGTCGAAGGTCTGCCAGTGCATACCTTTAAAACCAATGATGGAGAAATCATATTTAAGTGCCCGACTGAAATTGCGATTACGGACCGTCGTGAAAAAGAACTCAGTGATCTTGGCTTTATTCCATTAGTACATTGTAAAAATACCGATTATGCCGCGTTCTTCGGTGCCCAATCTACCCAAAAACCAAAGAAATATGATAACGATATTGCCAATGCCAATTCCGCATTATCCAGTCAGATACAGTACATTATGGCAGTCTCGCGAATCGCTCATTATTTAAAAGCAATGATGCGAGATAAGGTGGGAAGTTTTACATCTGCAGGAAATGTCGAAGCATTTCTAAACGACTGGCTGTCTCAATATGTACTTTTGGATGACGGTGCTTCACAGGAAGCCAAAGCACAGTATCCACTGCGTGAAGCTTCGATAAAAGTTGTAGAAAATCCGGATGAACCTGGACACTACAAATCTGTGGTCTTTTTGAGACCGCATTTTCAGTTAGACGAGTTGTCTGTATCTTTACGACTGGTCACTGAGTTACCGCAGTCGAGTCATTAAGACCGCTGCTAAAATTATAATAATATTTATAACAACAGGAAAATTATTAAAATGAAAGACATTTACATCCAGTTTCGCGGCAAATATAAAGTTGATGGTGAATCTCGTGATTCGGAACATAAAAGCTGGCTAGAAGCAAATTCTTGGTCGCACAACATTCGTCAGCCAAAATCTGCAACATCTTCTAGTGTAGGCGGTCATACTGCAGAACGGGTTGAACATTCCGACATGATTTTTATGAAAGATCTGGATGCAACCAGTCCAAAACTTTGGGAAGCATGTTCAGCAGGTTATACCTTCGATGAAGTACAAATCGATTTTTATCGCGCTAATGGTGACAAACGCGTTAAATACCTGCAAATTAAATTAAAACATGTACTGGTTTCTCAGGTTACTCCGATAGTAAATCAAGAAGGCGTTCCAACAGAAGCTTTTGGTTTGAAATATGCTGCAGTTGAGTGGACGTATAATCAACAAGATATTAACGGTACACAAAAGGGTGCCGTGACCAAGAAATGGTCACTATCAAATAATACTGCCTCTTATGCAGCGTAATTTGATCTTTTAGAGGCTGGTCCTGATCAGCCTCTCTCTTGATATTTATAAAAATAAATAAAATTAGACTATAACAATATGAATTTGGATCAGCTTTATCCTTACGGATTTAGAACAACATTATTTGACCGTCTCTTGTCTCAGGATACTCAAAGTTCTCAAGGCCTTTCTTTACAGGCGTTGAGAGAGTCGGTGGCTGCCGATCTCGAAGATTTATTAAATAGCCGTATGGCTAATCTGGATACGATGGTTAATGGTTATGATCAGGTCAAACGTTCAATTCTTCAATTTGGCATCATTGATTTTGTGGGGCTCTCAACAGCGAATCCAATGGACCGAGATAAAATCTGCCACTCGATTGAACAGTCTATTCACGCGCACGAACCTCGTTTAAAGCAGGTTAAAGCCGAGATGCTGATGGATGAGCATAACAGGGGAAGTCTGTGTCTAAGTATTCATGCATTCTTAAATATTTATCCCCTATATGAACCGGTAATTTTTGACGCATTCCTCAAGCCTACTACGCAACAATACGTAATTTTGTCTAAAACATCAGCAGGTGTGCTGTGATCGAAGAATTATTACCTTATTACGAAAAGCAATTACAGGAATTTGGGCAACAATCACGAGAGTTTGCCAATAAATACCCAAAAATTGCCCAACACCTTTCGTTGAATCAAGAGCAGATCGATGATCCGCATATCGAAAGATTGATTCAGGCATTTTCCCTGATTTCTGCCCGAATTGATAAAAAACTGCACGATAGTTATGAAGTATTTACACGTGCTATTTTTGAGGTGATGTTTCCACAGTACCTTAAACCTTTTCCAGCATGTTCAGTGGTCAGTTTTGACGATGCCAGTAAAATCCGACAGCTTAAAAGTAGCCAGCAGATTCCCAAGCAAACTGTATTAAAATCAAAAAGTATCCGTGGGGTACAGTGTGAATATCGTACGGCAAACCAGGTTAATTTATTACCAATCGCCTTAAAATCTGTTAATTTTAAAACGCATGCTTCGACTCATGTTCATTTAAATCGAAATGCAACCTTGAGCTTTGGTTTTGAAATTTTTAACCAGCAGCAGCGACTGTTGGAACAACAGAAATTACCTATTTATCTGGATGCAATTTCCAGTGTTCCATTGCAAATTCTGGATTGTATTTTTAAACCGGAGACGGGTTTTTCTGTAATAGCTCATAATCAAGAGATTGATTTTCAAAATCCTTTTGAACTGATGGGATTTACTGAAGCGGAAAGTGCGCTGCCAGTTGATCAACATACTCATCATGCCTATCGTTTATTAATCGAGTATTTTTGCTTTCCAGAAAAATTTAATTTTCTTAACCTCAATCTGAGTTTTTTAAAAGAATTAAATATAGAAACTACAGACTTTGAGCTACACATTCATTTTAAAATAAACCTGAATGATCAAGTCGTGGTCAGAGATTATTCAGAATTAAATAGCGCTAATTTCAAATTATTTGCGACACCAGTTATAAATTTATTCCCTAAGCAGGCTGAACCGCAGAAAATTGATCATTTTCGCCTAGAGTATCCATTAATGAGTGATGTCCATCATCCTGAGTATTTTCAGGTGTATGCGATCACCGAAATGAAGTTATTGAGAGAGAAAAGCGAGAACAGTCAAACGACCTATCCCGTATTACCTTTTTTTGCCATGAGTCATTATCATCAGGCCGATATACAATTTTATTATCACCTGTTGCCTGAGCAGAATAATAACAAGCATATAGGACTGAAATATTCGATTATTTCCAAATTTTTAGAACCACAGAAAATTTCATCAGACTTTATCAGTATGCAGTTGTTATGCAGCAATCGGGATTTGCCTTATGAAAGTTATCATAAAGATCAGAATAGCTTATCTCTCAATGACAATAGTTTAGCACGTAAAGCCGTGTTATTGAAAAGACCCAATTTACCTTATTGTTTTGATCAAAATCAGCAAGAACAGTGGCGAATTATCTCGCATTTATCATTGAATAATCTGTCTTTAATGAAAGCAAATGCAGTCAGTCACATTAAGGAATTACTCGAACTGTATAACTTGCCGCAATCCAAAGACAACCGGCTAATTATTAATTCAATTCAATCGATCCAGTTTTCTTTGACCCAGAAGTTGCGTGAGCATAAACCATTTCCACTTTTTGTACGGGGTGTCAAAGTTGAAATTCAGATCGATACAGAAGTCTTTAGAGGAGCCAGTCTGTATATCTTTGTGCAACTTTTAAATCACATTTTTAATTTGAAAGTTCAAATGAATAGTTATGTGGATATGCACGTCATTGATTCAAAGTCAAAACAGGAGTTATACCAATGCATACAGAATGTTGGTGGCAAAAGACTTCTGTAGTTGATCGGCTCTTTCAGCAGCCGACCAGCTTTGAATTTATTCAAGCCACGCGATTATTAAGACATGCACCTGAACGAAACAGACATCAAGAATGGAGTAAATCATTTCAATTTATTAGTTCACTCAATCTTAATTTTCCGACTTCTGAAATTGAATCATTGCAATGTGAAGATCATAAAGTGCAGATGACCAATTTAATCGTAGGGTTGACTGGCGTACAGGGCGTATTACCTTATATCTATACAAATAAAATTAAACAGAGTACCCGGGCACACAGAGAAGAAAGCTTACACTTTCTCGGACTATTTAATCATAAATTAACCGCCCAATATGTCGATGCCTGTTTGAACTATCATTTACCAATGCGTTATGAAGTTGAGCAGGAAAATCATTATCTGAATATGCTTCATGCTTTGAGTGGCTATAGCAGTCAACAACATGAACAGCAACCTATAGATGATTATTTTGCTGAGTTTTCAGGCTTGATGCAGGGGCAAAATAATACCCATTATGCTTTAAGCAGCATATTGTCCTGTATTTTTAAATATCAATTTGAGATTAATGAGTTTATTCCGGAAAGCTTTCAACTGAATGATCAGCAAAAAAGCAGTTTAGGAGCTTCGCAACCAATTTTATTGGGAATCAACAGCTTCTGTGGAGAAACCATTCAGCAAGTTGATGAAAAAATTGAAATTGTTATTGGTCCATTAAAACGTGAAGACTATCTAAAATTTTTATCTGAAGGAATACATAGCGCCAAATTGAAAGAGTTACTTCAAACCTGGTGTAGCCCGACCATGTTAGTGGATCTTCGGTTGATTCTAGACAGAGATGAATTATATCCAGCCCAACTCAGAGAAGTACATTCGATGGGGCTGGCCAGAGGAGCCTTATTAATGCCGAATCAGGCAATCCACCATGCGGAAACCTGCTATAGCCTGATAGGAAAAATGTCATGATTAAGCATATTATTCGGACTGTTATAGTTTTATTCATTATAAACAGTTCTCTTATCATTTATTACTGGCGAGATACTCAATACGATCCATCAAATATCGATTTCCTATTATATTTTGGAATTTTACCTTTGTTAATTTGCTTGTTGTTATTAACACCTTATTTTATTTATAAAGCTTTAAAATCCTATAAACAAAGACAGCAAGAACAAAAGGATAGGGCTCATAAATCTCTTCAAGCACAGCAGCAAGAATTAGAGAATAAAGAAGAATTGTATCAAGCGATTGAGAATTACAAACTTAATATTTTTTCAGCTGCCGCCTGGCACAGTTTTGGCAAAAATGCAGAGATCTTGCAGCACATGAAGCAGTTCAAAAGTCCTGAGCTGGACTCAGAACTGCTAAATCGTTTTAGTCTACCTATATTGACATATCGTATTCATGCTGTGGACCGCTTACTCGAAGAAAACGGGACTAGCGAAGAAATGCTTCCAACATTACAGGAACAACGAATTCAACAGTTGATTCAACAACAACTCGAACAGCATGAAGAAAGTCTGAGCTTAATTTCAGAACAGTTAAAACGTTCAGCACTATTTTATGATCACGAACTGGCTTATGAATATCGAATGCATCCGGGATGGATACAGGAGAACTACTGTGAAGATGAAGGAAATATTGCCTCTAATCTAATAGCAGTAAGCAGATTAAATAGGTTGAATCTGCATATTTTATTGGCGGATCATATGACTGGGGAGTGGAGTGATCTCTATCAAGAGCAGCTTATAGGTCAAATTCAACAAAAATATGCATTGCTGCCTGCCCAAATTCATATCAATTTTCACTTTCTGCCTGCTGATCATGCTTATTCAGCTTTGCTGGAGCTATTACAGGAAATTTCAGGTCAATCACATGAGATCAGCTTGATCATTATGGCGGATTCTGAAATTGATCAGGATTGTCTGGATCAGCAATTTTGGCAAAATGAAGAGTATATTGCTGCAGAATATACTGCCAGCTGGTGTTTATCCGCACATGACTTAGAGGTTGAGGGGATGATGCCTTCACGAATATTGACTCTCAGTAAGTACGTCACTGACCTATATGCGTACTTGGGTCAGAATCAGGTTGATCTGTCCTATCAGCTGGAACAGGCACATCCTTTTTTAGTTTTCTTAGATGAAGCCACTCAGTCTAAAACAATGAAAATAATACAAGAAAAATTTACTAATATTGATTTTGAGCCGGAGCATACCATTTATCCTCAAAGCTATTTGGGGCATACCCAACAATTGGCAGCAGTTTTTGCAGCGATGATGTCATCATATCTATACGACAATGTCATTACAATAAGCTATAGCACACAACAAGAATCAAGCTATTTATGTTTTAAAAATAAAGAAAGTGATCAACTGAATGAAATCTCATTAGTAGCCTAACTATTTATAAAAATTAAAGAAAAAAGAGATAAAAGTGAATACATTATTTTATACAGTCCTGGGGTATGTCTGGCAGTACATTAGCAACCCTAAAACAATGATGGCCTTATCCTTTTTAGTGGTCATTATTTCTATAAAAAATACGGTTTCTGATCGCATTTTCTGGATATTGCTGACCGTCTATGTCGCCATATTAATAGGCTGGGGGATTTATACACTTATCCGGTGTTATCTGCATACTAAAAAGGGTGAAGAAATCGAGACTGCCTTATCTCAAGGTTTTGCAGCTGAAAGCAAATACAATAATAAAGAAGAACTTCAGCAGATCAGTCAGCAAGTCAAACAATCTATTCAGCTGATTCGTAAGTCAAAATTAGGCGATCGTAAGGGTCACGCGGCAC
Organism: Acinetobacter sp. YH12226; assembly: GCF_013417805.1. Lineage (GTDB taxonomy): Bacteria > Pseudomonadota > Gammaproteobacteria > Pseudomonadales > Moraxellaceae > Acinetobacter. Next base: position 100,161 of record NZ_VPDG01000010.1, read on the forward strand.
TGTATGAACTTCCTTGGTATATGGTCATCGGTAACCCGGCGGCTGGGAAAAGCTCGGCGATTTATGATTCCGGTTTGCGGTTTCCTTTTGAAGAAACTCATCAGAAAATGGTCTCTGCCGGACTTAGCGGAACTCGAAACTGTGACTGGTTTTTTTCAACTCAGGGTATTTTCCTGGATACAGCCGGACGCTATTCAGTCTATCCGGAGGACCATTCTGAATGGTTAGGCTTTTTAAATATTCTCAAGAAAAATCGTTCTAAAGTGCCAGTGAATGGTCTTATTGTGATCGTAAGTATCGCTGAGTTGGTCAACCAGAGTCCGGAGAAATCTCTACAACTGGCCAAGAACCTGCGTGCCCGTATCCAAGACCTGACTGAACGTCTAGAAGTTTTTGCGCCAGTCTATCTGGTATTCTCCAAGATGGACCTGATTGCCGGCTTCACGGATTTTTTTGATTGTTATCATGGACAAGAATTGGATCAGGTTTGGGGCGCAACGTTGGCTTATCAACCAGACTCGAGTGCAAATGCTGTTCAGCTATTTGAAAAGCATTATGGCATTTTATATGAGGGTCTGAAAAATGTAAGTATGACCCATTTAACCCGTCGGCATTCACAGCATATTTCACCCAGTGTAATGACCTTTCCACTGGAATTTAAGAGTCTCAAACCGGTATTAAGAACCTTTATTTCCACTTTATTTCAAGACAATCCTTATCAGTTTAAACCGGTTTTTCGTGGATTTTATTTTACCAGCGCCTTACAGGAAGGCTCCATTGAAAGTCCAATGACAGAACAGATTGCTGAGGACTTTCATCTGATCCGCAGCGATAATCATGATCTTGGCCTGTCTAAAGAGTCTGTATCACAGAATCATGGTTATTTTCTGAAAGGTTTATTTTCTGAAGTGATTCTTAAAGATAAAAATCTGGTGAAGCAGCATATTAATCCGGCACGAAAACGCCGACGCTTTATGGCTTTTACTGGTGCTTTACTTACTGTATCGATGGTGTTGAGTCTGTGGGTGTGGTCTTATCGAAATAATCAGCAATTAATGGAAGAAGTTCAGGCGGACCTGAATAAGGTCGTACAGATGCAGAAACAGTCAGGAACGGAGCTGGTCACACAAATCGATGCATTATTAATTTTGCAAGCTCATCTACAACAGTTAGATCAATTTGATCAGAAGCGCCCATTAAAATACAGTTTTGGTCTATATCAAGGACAACAGATCAGGGAGAAACTGCAAGCTGAATATTTGAAAGGAATTGAGCAATTAGTATTGCAGCCCAGCCAGCAAAATATTGCAGAATATCTACAACGGGTAAAAAGCAATGCAGCAGTTCTTAAAGAAAATCATATTCATGTGCAAATTAATCCGACTGCACAAGTTCAGCAACTCGCATTAGAACCATCTGACCAAAATCCGCAAGATGCTTATAATGCACTTAAAACATATCTGATGTTGAGTAACCGTAAATCTATAGATTCCAGTCATCTCAGCGATCAGTTGACACGTTTTTGGCGGACTTGGCTGGATCAGCATCGTGGTCAGCTGCCACGTGCTGAAATGCTGCAAAAGGCCGAGCAGTTACTTAGCTATGCCATGACACTGACAGATTCGAGTTCATTTCCCCAGCTGGATTCCGATACTGTTCTGGTTGAACAGACTCGCCAGGTTTTAACCGCGATGATGACCGGAGTGTCTGCACGAGATCGTGTATATAACAAAATTAAAATGCGGGCTTTGGTACGTTTTCCTGCATTAACGATCAAACAGATGGTCGGGGAGAATGCTCAGACAACCATGTTGGGAAGTTATGCCTTACCCGGTTTTTATAGCTATCAAGCCTGGAACGAATATGTACAACCTGCCATAGAAACCGCGGCGCAAAGCCCAACTGAAAGTAAAGATTGGGTACTTAATACATCACAGTCTGATGATTTGAGTTTTAGTGGCAGTCCTGAACAAATTCGACGCCAGCTGACTGAAATGTATAAAAAAGAATATATCAGCGAATGGCGTAAATTCTTGGGTGCCATTTATTATGCCAAGGCCGGTGACTTTAATCAGCAAACATATCAGATAGATATTCTTGGCGAACCAGAAAACTCACCGATTCGTAAAGTCATACAACGGGTAGCGCAAGAAACCAGCTGGGATAATCCAATGGTACAAGCTGAGTTGGCGGTTCCACAAAAAGGTTTTATTGCCTGGTTTAAACGCAAGATATTGCAACGTCATGATGGCAAGTTGGCACAGAATTCTGCATCGACTTTCTCTCAGGGGATGATTGCCAAAGACTTTCAGATCTTCTACCAGATTGTACGTACACGAGATGATTTGCAGAACCGGTCGCTGCTGGATGAGTATATGCAATCTCTGACCAAGATACGGAGTCGCTTTAATGATCTAAAAAGTTCTGGAGATATTGGTCCGGCGAGCATGATGCTCCTTAAGCAGACCGTTGATGAGCAGAATTCTATCTTTAATATCACTCAAAAGTTTGTGGATGAGAAAATGTCGGTAGGAACCCATGAGCTGGATCAACAGCTGATTAAAAAGTTGTTTAGTGTTCCTCTAACACGTTCCTTTGAAAGTCTGATGCTTCCGGCACAAGCTGAAATGAACGAACTCTGGCTAATACAGGCCTATCAACCATTTAATGCAAATTTATCGCAAAAATATCCGTTTAGCAGTCAAGGTAGCTTACAGGCAACCTCTCAAGAAATTAATCAGATTTTTGGTGAAAATGGCAGTATTTCCCGTTTTGTCAAAGAGCATCTTGATCCCTTAGTGATCCGTCGTGGCTATAGCTTAAGCTCGAAAACCTGGCAAGATTTAGGGCTTAATCTAAATCCTGTGTTTGTTGCAAACTTTCAAAATTATGTCGCGCCTGTGAATGGTATGGCAACTGGTGAGTTAAATAATACCAGTCGTCAGGCAGTGAGCCCCAATCAATCTAATTTCCAGTTTTACCCACTGGAACAGGCTCATTTATTGGCTTATACCATTGATATTGATGGACAAAGAATGCTATTTGAAAACGGAATTCAACAATGGGTGAATTTTATCTGGCCAAATTCCGGCGCAATTCCAGGCGCACGGATTACGGTGATTGATTTGGAAGGGAAGACCCATACCATTTTTGATGAGCCTGGGGAATATGGAATCAACCGTTTGATTGATAGTGCTCAGCGTACACAAAAAGGCAATATTTTTGAGATGGTCTGGCGCAGTAAAGAGAATCCTGAACTATTTGTGAAGACCAATTTTCGTTTGGTGAGTGGGAATAATGCAAGTTCTATCGGAAGTAATCCAAGTTATAGCAATTTGCAGTTGGTGGATCAGGTTGTTTCGAATAAAGTAGTGAGAGTTGTCGCAGCACAGAATACGATGATGTCAGGAAAAACAGCTCATACAACTAGGACGACTGCTGCAAACACAGGAACTTCAATGCCATGACCTTGATCAATCAATTATATTGTAAATGGATCACGTGGGTGAATTGATATGAATTAAAAACAACTAATTTTAATGTAGAAAATAACTCAAGGTTGGCGACACTAGAATAGTCTTTAACTGCAAATCAGATGAGCCTGACTCAAGGCATTAAATTGATTAAATAAACATTTATAGAAGCATAAAATGAAAATAAAAAATAAATACTTAAAGTTAAATAAAATCATCATTTTATCCTGTTTTTCAATTGGTTTTAATGTGCATACACAACCTGTAATTGCTGAAGGTACTGTATCGAATAACAATAGCAAGCAAGCTATTTTGGCGAAATTGTATTCAACTTATGGTAAGGAAAATGTGGTGGATCGCATTCAGATCCGCCAAGTAGTGGCACCAACGAATTGGTCGAATATAGTCATTGATGTGATTAATGAAGACCTTAAAAAGGTTAAACAGGGAACCTTAACGGTTAAAGGTTCTGATATTCAGCTAACGGGTAAAGTATCAAATTCTTATGAAATTCAGGATACTACAGAGAAATTTAAGGGTTTAACACCCGAAAATTACCGCTTAAATGCACAGCTTTCAGTCAATCAGGCAGAACAGCAGATTATTGATGCTGCATTAAAGAACCGGACTATTGAATTTGAATCTGGCAGTGCAGTATTAGCAGCCTCAGGTATACAAATTCTGGATGAAATGGTCACTGCCTTAAATAAGGTTAGTGGAAAAAAGATACGTATTATTGGACATACGGATAGTTCAGGCGATCCTTATAAAAATCTTATGTTAAGTCAGCAACGTGCAGAAGCAGTGAAAGCTTATTTAATCGCAAAAAATGTTCCAGCGCATTTACTGAGTACTAAAGGTTCAGGTTCAAGTAAGCCTATGGCGGAGAATACAACAGCTGAGGGTCGCAAGAAAAATCGTCGGATTGAATTTGAAGTGCTTTAACGCTGAAGTTGCTTGAGCAGCAGCTATAAAAGTATATGGTGAATGACTTATATGAGTATATCAATTTGTTATTCACCAATTAAAATGTCTATGCGATAAACCATTTAAAATGTCCTGTTTTTAACCACAAGAGTCAAGCACAGGATTTAACTTTCTTTGTTCAATAACAGCTTTCTGAGCTTTACGACTCGGCATACTTTTCTTGAGACGGGAACGTTTATTCTGTTTTTCCAACTCTTCATGCTGTTGCTGAATATGTGCCAGAACTGTACCTAACCGTTTATTCTCAACGATCTCATTCTGCTGTAGCCCAGCTAATTTATTGAAAATGCTGTAGTTGAGCTTTCGTTCCTCGTGCATGAGGGCCACAGTCCCATCCGGGTACTCCAGAAATGAAATATATTGCCCAACAAGCTTATGATTCAGCTCTATCGGTTCAAGCAGATAAATACATTTGTCATAGGTCAGGGTCAGATTCTTGGTGACCTTACGCGGTTCCTGCCAGGTAAAAATATCATCCAGTTCAAGATGAGATTCGGTTAATGGCCGATGTAAATTCTTTGAGTTTCGCGCACACTTGGCAAACTTCTGATTGAAATGCTCAATAAAGCAGGGCAGCCAGGCATTTGCCTCGGCAATTAAACAGATACCTTCTAGGCGCATTTCCTTGATCAGGCGATCCTGGAGTGTTCTATTGGCACGTTCCACACGGCCTTTGGCCTGGGGTGAGTTGGCGAAGATAATATCAATATTTAACTCATTCAGAAT